>JABCOZ020000001.1 GCA_013333405.2 Candidatus Saccharimonadota bacterium
ACTGGTAAAAAAGAACGAATCGGACGAATCGTTCGAATGCACGCCGATAAGCGTGAAGAAATTTCAGAAGTTACTGCTGGTGATATCGCCGCTGTTGTTGGTTTGAAAGATGTTACAACTGGTGCAACTCTTTGTGATTTGAACCACGGTGTAATTCTTGAAGGTATTGAATTTGCTGAACCACCAGTTTCGATTGCGGTTGAGCCAAAAACTAAAGCCGACCAAGAAAAAATGGGAATCGCTCTTCAACGACTTGCTGAAGAAGACCCAACTTTCCGAGTTCACACAGACGAAGAAACTGGTCAAACAATTATGTCGGGAATGGGTGAGCTTCACCTTGACATCTTGATCGACCGAATGAAACGTGAATTTAACGTTGAAGCTAACATTGGTGAGCCACAAGTTGCCTTCCGTGAAACTATTCGTGGAACTGCTGAAGCTCAAGGTAAGCACGCAAAACAGTCTGGTGGTCGTGGTCAATATGGTGATGTTTGGATTCGCTTTGAACCAAATGAACCAGGAAAAGGCTTTGAATTCTTTGATGAAATTAAAGGTGGTGTTGTGCCACAAGAATACCGCAAACCAGTTGAACAAGGTGTGCTTGAAACGCTTGAAGGTGGTGTGATTGCCGGTTACCCAGTAGTTGACGTTAAAGCTACACTTTACGATGGTTCTTATCACGATGTCGACTCAAGCGAATTAGCCTTTAAATTGGCTGGTGCGCTTTCAACTCGTGAAGGTATTAAGAAGGCAAATCCTGTTCTTCTTGAACCTGTGATGAAAGTTGAAATTACAACTCCTGAAGAATTCATGGGTGATGTAATCGGAGACTTGAACTCACGCCGTGGTCGAATCGACTCAATGGATGATTTGATGGGTGGAACAAAACTTATTCGAGGTTTCGTGCCTCTTGCAAATATGTTTGGCTACACTTCAGACCTACGCTCAATGAGTAAAGGTCGTGCAGCCTCAACAATGGAGCTTGCGCAATACGAAGAAGTTCCACCTAACGTTGCACAAGAAATTATCGAAAAGCGAAACGCTAAATAATAATTTCGAAAACTTAAAAACTACCTCTTTCGGGAGGTGGTTTTTTGTTTTGTAAAATAACAGCATTTATAAAAATGTGATATAATATAACAACATAAGCAGAAATAACTCTTTAGAATTATTCCAGCTTGTTAAAGTGTAGATGAGGTTATTTCCTCATTTCTATGCTCTCATTATATCAAACATTAGCAGTTTTGTCAAGACTATTTTTGTAAAATAGTCTTTTAACCTTTATATTTAGCCCAAACATCGCCTAAGACACCATCAAGCCCGTGAAGGTAACGCTGAGTAACAGCTGGGTCTCCGTGCCTCATTAATTTTTGGATCTCTTCAATTCTTGCGCCTTTTTTCTGTAAATCTGTAGCGAAAGAATGGCGAAGCTCATGAATCTGAAAGTTAGGGTATCCTATCTTAAATAATTCACGTTTTAGCCGTTCCGTCATGACAGAAGCGCAAGATTCAGCCCTACATTCTTCACGTCTTTTTAGTAAATATATTTCTCCTGATTCGTTAGTTTTTGAAAACTGTTCAATTAATTTTTTAGTTCTATTTGAAAAATAAACAAATCCAAGTTTTCGTCCTTTACCAATAGTCTTAATTTGATTACCTGCAATATCAGAGAATTTGATATTTACTATCTCAATTCGGCGAAGCCCAGTATCGAAGGCGAGTGAAATTATCATTTTAGATTTTAAGCTTTTACATTTATCAATCATATCGTCTATTTCTGCGCTACTATAGAATTTACGGTTAACTGGCTCGGGCTTTGGATTAACCACATATGGAAAACGAATTTTAGTGCCGCCCTGCGTGTTGTGAACCCATTTAAGAAAAGCCATTATCTGAATTTTCTCAGACCTCAAAGCGTTCACTGATATTTTTGAAAAGCCTTTATCCCCAGAAAGACGACAGCGCACCCATTCGTTAATTTCATTTTCTGTGATCTCTTTAATATCGTGAATGTTCATTTTTTCAATAAAACTCCAACAATACGAACGTTTACTTTTAATAGTTGCTTCGGTAAAATTAGCAACAAATTGACACCATTCGATATATTGATAAACCTGTTTCTCAGCAGGTGAGTAATCTTCAAACATAAATCTAAATCTCCTTTATATAAAAAATAAATAAAATTAAATCAACATTTATATAAACCATTTCGGCTTATTTTTTATTAAAATTTTATGAAATTATCTCATCGCAGACTCCATTTCTGAAATAACGCAAGCATTTTATTTGACATTGTAATTTGAATATTTTTTACTATTTTACAATAAAAAATAATATGTTGTAATATTTTCAACGAAGCGCAAGAAATAAAGGGTTAGAAACCCAAATTTCAATAAAAAATAAATTTAAATTATAGCAGTGAGCTATGAGCTAATTTAGTATTTTTAAGCTTCATATATCTTTCACGTAAAGAAATATTCGCACCTTTCTGAGCTTTACTAATTCGAGCTAGCTGTTTCTTCTCAAAACGAATTTTTGCAAGCAAAGATTTAGCACGATTAATAATGCTACGTAAAATTTCAAGTGATTTGTTTAGATTTTTAGCACTCCAAATATGAGCAAAATATTTACTCGCGCCGTTTTTAATTTTCTTGGCAAGTTCAATGCTCTTCGCAAATTCCTCAGGGAATCGTTTCTGCCTATTTCGGAACATCGGCAGATAGCGCTCATCATCAATAAATTGACAAGCCTCACCAAGCCGTTCTTTCATTGTATTTTTCCTTTTTTCATCAAGTTTAAAAATCATAGATATCTCCATTTTATTATTGAGACAAAACAAAAAGCCCCAATATTAAATTAATAAAATTGAGACTTTTGTTGGGGTTTTTATGATTTTTCAAAATTAAATCCTTCTCATTATAACAAATAACTTGAGGTCTGTCAATATCTAGCTTTACGAAAATTGCTAAAAGTAGTAAAAAATAGTATAATAAAGTTACGAACCATTTGCGGATACTGATAATTCAGTGTCCGCTTTTTTGGTGGGAAAAAATAAATTTAACTGGAGATTCTATGATAAAAAATATCCCAATAACAGAACTAGAGAACATCGCAACAACAAGAATATTAAGCACAAGAGTGATTGGAGCTGAAATTTTTGAGCGAGAAAAACTTATTAAACAAGCATTATTTGCAGCAAATGATATTTTGAAGGAATGTGGATTAAATTCTGAGCTTTGGTTTCGTGAGCGAAAAAATAAGGTTTTTCTATTTAATGAAGCGAACCGCCGGATTTTAGCTGAACTTCAAATTGATGGTGAATATTCCTCGAATTATGCTATTATTCGAAAGCCGAAAATTATTCTTCTTGGAAATCGAGGTTTTTTGAAAGAAAAAACGATCGGCGATTTAATCGCTAACAATCTTCATTATGAACGTTCAACCAATAGAAGTAGGAGAAAAATCGAAAAATAATTAGAAGGAGGAAATACGTGGCAACAACCAAAAAGAAAACTGAGCCAAAAAAAGATTATGTTGTTGGGAGAGGGAGACCACCACTGAACCGCAGATTTGGACAGCCAGAAGGAAATATTCCAAATAATCGTGGAAGATGGAAACCAGAAGATAGCATTTCTTATCAATATCACTATTTTTTGAGTTTAACCGTGAAGGAATTTAACCAATGGGCAATCGATCACCCAGATGATCGGCGAACCATGGCTCAAGAAGTAGCATTTAGGCGAGTCTATGATGCAAGAAATAGCGAAAAGGCCGGACTCTATAATACGATTGAGATCACAGACCGGACTGAAGGAAAGGCAAAACAAGGAATTCAAATGGAAGTGGAACAAAAAACAAATCCACGACCATTCGAAGGTTTAACTGCAGCAGAAATTCGAAAGGCATTAAAAAATGAACAAAGCACTACTCGAAAATCCAGAAGTTCAAAGAGAGCTTAAACTTGAACTTGCGAGAATTGATTTATTCGAATTTTGCAAGTTAATGCATCCGAATTTCTACAAGGAAGAACGCAAATATTTAAAAGACTTTTGTAGGCAGATTCAAGATTTTATTGAGAGTGATGAACAAACGCTTGTGATTAATGCACCGCCACGACACGGAAAATCATTAACTGCTCAAAATTTAACTGCTTGGCTATTTGGAAAAAATCCAAAAGCGAAAGTTATGACGGGTTCATACAACGATACGGTTTCTGGAATTTTTGCAAGGAATGTTCGAAATATGATTCAGACTGAAAAAGC
>JABCOZ020000002.1 GCA_013333405.2 Candidatus Saccharimonadota bacterium
ATACGATTGCAAGAAAAATGCTTTCGGGCGAAGCTCAGCCTGGTTCAAACATTGAGATTACACCGGATATTGTTCAGCAAAGTTAAAATATGAAAAATAAAATCGGCGAGATAATCGTCGATTTTTAAATTCATTTTTTGGAGGGCCAGGAGGGGCTCGAACCCTCGACACCCTGCTTAAGAGGCAGGTGCTCTAACCGGCTGAGCTACTGGCCCAATACTTGTATTATAGCATATTTATTTTTAAAAATAAAGTCTTTTTTATTTTTTAGGACTTATTTTATAAACAAAATGAGCTCCAGATATTTTGAAGGGTTTTAAATTTTTAATTTCAAAACCATAACTTATAAAAAGAAGAGGTGATTTTTGTGCATTAGCTTGAATTTGAGATAAATTGAGCATTTTATAAATTCTTTCCTGATGACCAAAGGTGTAGAAAACTGTAATATTTTCGATAGGAAAAACTGTCCAAAAATTTTTAAGGTAAATTTGAACATTTTTACATTTTCGAAGCCTAACTTTTGAAAAAAGCACAAGAAATGGGTTGATTTCAAAACCTATTGCGCGAGCATTAAAACTGCTTGCCATTTTTAAAACAATACCATCGCCTGATCCAATATCAACCAATGTATCTTTTTCAGAAAGACTGATAGCTTTAAAGAGTTTAATAAGTTCTTTTTTGTGCGTTGGGACATATGGCGCGCCAAATAAAACAGTCAAAAGAAAAACGGCGATAATTATGCTGAAAAGTGTTAGTAATAAATAAAAAATAATTTCCATAAAAACTTGGTACCCCCGGTAGGACTCGAACCTACGGCCAGGAGGGTAGAAACCTCTTACTCTAATCCACTGAGCTACGGGGGCGTACCTGAAACAATTATATCAGTTTTTTTGAAAAAAGTCCATATGTTTATTTTTTAAAAAGCAAAAACCTCCACATATGGAGGCTTGCGCTAAAACAAAAAAGATCAAATGGTGCGGGCGGAGAGAATCGAACTCTCATCACTTGCTTGGAAGGCAGGTATATTAGCCGTTATACGACGCCCGCATAAAATTATTATAGCAAATAATTTTTATAAAAGCAAGACTTTTTTGAAAAAATATTCCGTTTATGGTAATATAGTAATATGAAATTGAATGATTATGTTGTAAAATCAAGTTTGGAAGAAGTTGCACATTCGAGTGGATACGCAAAAGCTCAATCTGGTAGCAGGATTGGTGTAGCGAGCACTCAGAGTTTTTCACAAAGGCAAAGTATTGATAATCGAAATTCGAAAGTTCGTTCATATCAAGATTCACAACTTGGTCAATTAAGAATGGCGCAAAAAATAAAGATGGAAAATTCAATTTCGTCGCTTGATCGAATTCGGGCAAAAAGAGAAGAAAATATGGGATATTTTCACTCTAATTCAAATCGGCAAAAAAATGCGCTTTCAAATAATCAGATCGATCGAGCAACAAAAATGCAAATGGGTGAAAAATTTAATGGTGTTAGTCAGTCTGGAATGGCAGGCTTTCATTCTGGTATGGGAAGTCAAACGCAGAGTGTTGTTCGAAGTTTTCAGCCATCAATTCGGCCGAAATTTTAACGCTTGATTTTTGATTTTTTGTGTGGTAAAATTGATAGAGTTGTGGCGGATGTAGCTCAGCTGGTTAGAGCGCTGGTTTGTGGCACCGGAGGCCGTGGGTTCGAACCCCATCATTCGCCCCAATTAAAATTTGAGCTTAAGGCTCTTTTTTATTTGACTAAAATTTTAAAGTATGATATAGTGTTGTATATATTTTTTGCCAAGGAGGAATGAAAATGGCTAAATTTAAATTGAACCTTACAGAAATCATATCAAAAAAGATGGATGAAGTCTTTCGAGATACTTTTGATTGTTTTAGGGCTCACCACCCAAGCTTTTGTAGTAGTCTTAATGATCAAAATGAGAATAATATCTTAGAGGCGATTAAAAGTTCACTAATTCAGGCTGCCGAAGTTTTGCTCGAAGAGGACTGTGGAGCGGAAAGTTCTGATGTCGATATTGAACTTCTAACAATCTTCGAAATTTTAAACGGTGAAAAACCGAGCGCAGTGTCTTGTACAAAGTTCAACCTTAAATTTACGGACTATCTTATTAGGAAACTTGAAGATAATATAACATTTAAGTTTCTTGCTGCAGATATTGTTCGAAAAAATGCGATAAAATATCGCACAGAAAATAAAGGCTATCTCGAATTTAGCTAAAAATAACTCCCGATTTTCGGGAGTCTTTTTAACTATGAAAATAAAGTTTCAATTTTTGCGCCGAGTGAATTTAATCTTTCTGCAAAATCTTCGTAGCCGCGATTAATGTTGTAAACATCTCGCAAGGTTGAAATTCCTGGTGCAGCTAGCATTGCGATTAAAACTACAACACTTGGGCGAAGGGCGCTTGGTGCAATAACATCTGCAGGCTTCCATTTTGTTGGGCCAGAAATATAAACACGATGTGGGTCAACGAGTTCAATTTTAGCGTTTAATTTTGAAAGCTCAGTAAAGTAAATTGCACGGTTTTCGTAACTCCAGTCATGAATCAAAGTTCGACCTTCCGCGACAGTTGCAATTAATCCAAGAAAAGGCAAATTGTCCATGTTTATACCAGGAAATGGTAGCGCGTGAATTTTATCTTTCGCGGCATGTAGTTTTGATTTTTTAACTTTAATATCCACGAGGCGCGTTTTTTTATTTTTCGAAAGATATTCGGGGCTGATTTCAAAATTTGCACCCATTTGTTCGAGGGTTGCGAGTTCAAGCTCGTTAAATTCGATTGGTGCACGTTTGATAGTGATTTCAGAATTTGTAACCAGCGCAACCGCCACGAAAGTTAAAGATTCAATAGGATCTTCACTTACATAATATTCAACATCTTTCTCGATTTTTGTTAATCCATGAACTTTTAAGGTTGTTGTTCCAATTCCTTCAATTTTAACGCCAAGTTTTTCAAGGAAAAAACACAAATCTTGCACCATATAGTTCGGGCTAGCATTTCGAATTGTAATTTCTTGGCCAGAAAGTGCTGCGGCCATAATTATATTTTCGGTTGTTGTGTCTCCGCGTTCAGTTAATAGGATTGGTTTTTTAACTTTTTTTGGCTTATTTGAAACCTCATAAAAATCAGTTTGTGCTGTAACATTTGCACCAAAATATCTTAATCCAGAGAGGTGAGGCTCAACTGTGCGTGTTCCTAAATTGCACCCACCAGAAAAAGGTATTTCGAAGTCTGAATATTGGTGAAGAAGTGGGCCGAGAAACATTAGAATACTGCGTGTTTTTTTTGCGGATTCGATATTCATATTTTTGAAAGACAATTCACTTGGTGGTATAATTTCAAGGTCATTATCTTTGTTGAGCCATTTAGTTTTTACGCCGAGTGAATTTAATACCTCAATGATCCGGTTAACTTCTTCTATTCGGGCTACGCGGCGAAGGGTTGTTTTTCCTCTATTTAAAAGCGATGCGCAGAGTAAAGCGACCGCTGCGTTCTTTGAAGTTTTAATTTCGATTTCACCAGAAAGTTTACGACCACCATGAACACGAAAGTTACTTTTTTTAGTTGAATTTACAGATATAATTTCACTAGAAAGTTCCTCTGATATTCTTGAAAGCATTTCAAGAGTTATATCTTGCTTACCGCTCTCGATACGGTTAATTGCGCTTTGCGAAGTGCCAATTTTTTCGGCGAGTTCTGCTTGAGTTAAATTTTGATGTAGGCGAGATTCTTGAATAAGCTTCCCGATCTTCTCTAAATAGGCTTGTTCTTCATTCATATCATAAGTATATCACTTATGATATAAGTATTTCAAGGGGCTTATTTTAAAAAATGCTTATATTATTATTATTATTATTTATTTTGCTCTTTATGCTAATAATTAATAGTAAAAGTGAAGAGGAATTTTAAAGTTCAAAAAACTCTCGAAATTTTGAATTTTTTTTGCTATAATATTCTCTATGATATAGTGACGATTTTTTATATTTTTTAGTTTTAAAATATTTATTTTTAGGGAGAGTTTTTATGTTTGATGAAAAGATTTTTGATGCAATTGAGAATGAGGAGAATCGCCAGCGAGAAGGTTTGGAATTAATTCCGAGCGAGAATTATGTTTCGAGAGAGGTTTTAGCCGCTCTTGGCTCAGTTTTGACAAATAAATATTCTGAAGGATATCCTGGTAAAAGATATTATGGCGGTCAGGAGAATACCGATATCATTGAGAGTTTAGCTATTGAGCGTGCTAAACAAATTTTTAAATGCGATCATGCAAACGTTCAACCGCACAGTGGGGCAAATGCAAACGAAGCAGTTTATAATGCTTGGCTAGAAGTTGGAGATACGGTACTTGGTATGGATTTATCTCAAGGCGGTCATTTAACACACGGCTCACCAGTAACGCGTAGTGGTAAGATTTATAATTTTGTGCGATATGGTTTGGATGAAAATGGTGAAATTAATTATAAGCAAATTGAAGAATTAGCTGAAAAATATAAGCCAAAAATTATTCTTGTGGGATTTTCCGCCTATCCTGGTGAAATTGATTACGCACGGATTTCTGAAATTGGTAAAAAATACGGAGCGATGTTAATGGCTGATGTTGCACATATCGCTGGTTTAATTGCGGGTGGCGTTTCGAAAAATCCATTTGAATATGGCTTTAATGTTGTAACAACTACAACACATAAAACTTTGCGTGGTCCTCGCGGTGGAATGATTCTTTCGAATGGAAAAGTAGGGAATCCACTCAAAAAACCAGAAAAAACTCTTGAAAATCTACCAACTTTAATTGATCGTAGTGTTTTTCCGGG
>JABCOZ020000003.1 GCA_013333405.2 Candidatus Saccharimonadota bacterium
CTTTCGAAAAACGAAATTTTTGAAAATGTTGAAATTGCTGGGCCAGGTTTTTTGAATTTGCGAGTTTCAGCAAAAAAACTTGAAAAAATATTGAGTCAGGAATTTAGCGATAGATTTGGTTCAAATAATGAAGGTGAAGGAAAACTTGCTCTAATTGATGGGCCAAGTCCAAATATGGCGAAGCCTTACAGCGTTGGGCATTTGCGACCTGGAAACCAAGGTTGGGCGGCCAAAAAATTACTTGAATTTTCTGGATGGAAAGTTATTACGGATAATCATTTAGGTGATTATGGTACGCCTTTTGGAATTTGGGTTGTTGGATTCGAAATGTTTTCAAATGAAGAAAGGTTGGCTAAGCGTGGAGTTTACGAGCTTGGTGATGTTTATATTAAAACTAAAGCCGCAATGAAAGAGCAAGGTGAAGGTGGTGAAATTGAGAAAAAGGCTGAAGAGTGGCTTTTGAAGCTTGAAAATGGTGATGAAGAGGCTTTAAATTATTCGAATAAATTTAAAGAAATTAGCCTTAAACATATTCATGATGTGATGGCACGATTAAAAATTTCAACAGATTATGAGTATGGTGAGGCATTTTTTGCGCCAAAAGGAAAAGCAGCGGTTCAAAAATTAATTGAAAGCGGCGTTGCGGTTCAAAATGAAGACGGTTCGGTAATTGTTCCTCTGGAAGAATATGGTTTTGATGTACCGCTTTTAGTACAGAAGAGTAATGGTGCGGCACTTTATGCTACAAATGACCTTGCGACAATTTTATTCCGTGAAGAAGAATTCGCTCCTGATAAGGTTATTTATTCGGTTGGCGCAGAGCAACAGTTCTATTTTTCACAAATTTTTGCAATGGCGAAAAAACTTGGCATTAAAACTGGCTTGTATCACCTTTGGTTCGGTGTAATCGACCAGCTCAATGAAGACGGAACGCGTGAAAAAATGTCTTCACGAAAAGGTGTGGTTTTGATGGAAGAGCTTCTCGATAAAGCCGAAGAACGCGCGCGTGAAATTGTGGCTGGGCGAGATGTTTCTGAAGAAGATGTTAAGAAAATTGCGCTCGGTGCGATTAAGTTCTCAGATTTTGCTGCAGATAGGCGAACAAATATTCTTTTTGACTGGGAAAATATTTTTGCATTAACTGGATTTTCTGGCCCATACGTTCAATATTCAGCTGTGCGCGTAAATAATATTTTACGAAAAGAACAGAATTTTGAAATAGTTGATTTTGAAAATTATAATTTCGAAGCTGAAAAGAATATAATTTTGCAATTATTGGCCTTTCCGGAAGTGGTTAAGATAGCTGCACGCGACTTAGAGCCGCACAAAATTTCAAAATACCTTTATGATCTAGCACGAGAAATGAATCGATATTACGAAAAAACACGTGTTGCGGATGCACCAGAAATCGAAAAATCAGCAAGAATAACACTTTTAAAGAAAGTTTCGAAAACTTTTGAAAATGGTTTAGACTTGCTTGGTATTGAAATCCCAGAAAAAATGTAGGCTTCAAAGTAAGAAAAAGAGCTCTTGAATGAAAAGAGCTCTTTTAAGTTAAAAATTAATTTCTTTAAGAATTTTGTCTATTTTAAGGCGAGTTCGAAGATTTGAATTTTTATTTACGATGAAATAATCAGCAATTGCGATTGGACCACCCTTTTCAAGAACTTCAATTTCGTTAAAGTCACGGTCGTTAATTTCGACTAAAGTCATTGCTCTTTCGGGGCGTGAAGAAATTCGCTTGTGGCGGAGGTTTTTGGGTGGAACCAATGCTATAACCTTTAGTTCGGTTGGAAAGTGTTTTTTGAGAATTTTATATTCAGTCCAAGTATAAAGACCGTCAGCAATAATACGTTTTTGGCCAGACTTAATGAGATTTTGAATTTGCTCAACAATTTTATTTACAATTATATCTTTGCCGAAATCTTCGCGCAGTTTTGTGCGTATCATTTTTTCATTTGCTGGTGTAATTTCAAGATTTTCATCTTTTAGCGCCTTCATTACAACTCCACCAAAATAAACACTCGGATAGCCTTTTTGTTTTAGATAATTTGTAGCGGTACTTTTGCCGCTTCCAGCTAGTCCTACTAATGCAATAATTTTTACGGAATCACTCTTTTTTTGGTTTTTAAGTTTTAGAATTTGTTTATTCATATAATTAGATTATATCATAAAAATACAAAATAATAAATTTAAGCATTTTCTAAGAATGATTCGTTATAATAATAACGTAGCATTGCTACAAAAGGAGGAATTATGAAAAATACCACTAAAATTTATTTGAGTAAACAAGGATTTAAAGAATTAAAAAAGAAAATTGCAAAGCTTGAACATGAACAAAAAATGCTTGAGATGGAACTTCGTGATGGTGATATTAAGGAAGATTTATTGAGACAAAATGATATTTTTGCGCGAATTGATGCGATTCGAAGTGAAATTCATGAGAAGAATTTTCAAATTCATAATGCGAAAATTTTACCGCGCAGTAAAAAACGAAATTCGAAAGTTTCAATTGGTTCATTTGTAGAGCTTTTCGATCGTGCAACTGGGCGAATTATGAAATTTCGAATTGTTGAAAGTTTAGAAGCAAATCCGCTCTCTGGAAAAATTTCTGCGGAAAGTCCACTCGGCAAAAGTGTACTTGGGCGAACCGTGAATGAAATTATTAGCTGGACGGCAAATTCACTAAATATGAATATGACCCTTGTGTCGATTGGTTGAAAGCAGATTAAAGGCGCAAAATAGCGCCTTTAATTTTTGCTTTAATATGTTATAATTTAATATAGTTATGTTTTTGAAAATTTTTATGCTTTAGGCTGTTTGATAATAACGTTTGTGGTTGTATTTATAATGGGCTATATTATTGTTTGTATTTTAAAAGGAGGAAATAAATGGAAATTGGACTAATAATTATTATTGTAATTTTAACATCGGTTTTAATTTTTCAGTCTTTTCGAATTTCGAAAATTGTAGCTTCGAAAAATGAAGACCAAAGTGTAAATTTGCTAAAAATGGATGTGATTGAGCTGAATAAAAGCTTAAACAGAATGCGTGAAAATATTGATACTAACCTGACCAATTTTAATGATAAAGTTTCAGAAAAGCTTGAGAGAAATAATTTTCAAATTCAAAATTCAA
>JABCOZ020000004.1 GCA_013333405.2 Candidatus Saccharimonadota bacterium
CGAAAATCGGTTTCATTCATTAATGAACCTTTTACAAGACTATCAAGTTGATTCTTTTTCGAAACATAATTTGCGTTAAGCTCTTCGATTTCTTTAGTTTGCGCTTCAGCCAATGCTTTAATATCAGCGCCAGCTTCTTCAGCAGCCTTTTCATAACGAATTTTAATCGCCATTCGAGCAGCCTTATCTTCAGCTTCAAGGTCAGCAATCATTTGGTTACGTTTCTCTTCATCAACATTAAGAATTACATAACTTGCAAAATAAACCACGCGTTCGATATTTTTAACTGTCATTCCAAGAAGAAGACTCATTGCGCTCGGAGCTCCACGCATAAACCAAATATGAGCGATTGGAGCCGCCAAAGCAATATGCCCCATTCGTTCACGGCGAACAATTGACTTTGTAACTAGCTCACCATTTTTATCAACAGCAGCTTCACGAGAACGAACACCCTTTAGTTTATTATCGTAAGGGTTGATATCCTTCGTTGGACCAAAGATTTTTTCACAAAACAAACCATCACGCTCAGGTTTTTGGGTTCGGTAGTTGATTGTTTCTGGCTTTGTCACTTCGCCGTAAGACCAGCCCAAAATATCTTCTGGGCTAGCAACTGCGAGGCGAACTGCGTCAAAATCAGCAATCTGGTTTGAATTCACCACTTTCGCCATTTACGCTTCCTCCTTAATTTCTTCCATTTCATCAATATCTTGAATATTCATATTGTCTTCAAATTCGCCGTCAGATTCGTCTCGAACAGTTTCGAAATTTTCATCCTCTTCGATCGTCGAACTATCCGTATCTTTATTGCGTTCTGCAAGAAGCTCATCGGCATCAATACTTGAAGAATGTTGGTCAAGCAGGTCAACGCGTAAACCAAGACCTTGTAATTCCTTCACAAGCACGTTGAATGATTCTGGTAATTTTGGACCAACAATTTCATTATTTTTAATGATACTTTCGTAAGCTTTTGAACGACCAACAACATCGTCAGACTTAATTGTGAGCATTTCTTGAAGCATATTAGCGGCACCGTAAGCTTCAAGCGCCCAAACTTCCATTTCTCCAAATCGCTGACCACCATTTTGAGCTTTACCGCCCAAAGGCTGTTGAGTAACCATTGTGTAAGGACCAGTTGAACGAGCGTGGATTTTGTCAGCAACCAAGTGATGGAGCTTAATCATATGCATAAATCCAACAGTCGTGCGCTGTTCGAACGGTTCACCAGTTTGGCCATCAAACAATTGAACTTTTCCATCTCGAGGAACGCCTGCAGCTTCAAGTTCATCGCTCAATGTTTCAGCATCAACACCATCATATGAAGGAGTTGCAACTCGGTAACCCTGAGTTTTTGCAGCCATTCCAAGGTGAACTTCGAAAAGCTGACCAAGGTTCATACGTGAAGGCACGCCAAGTGGTGATAGAATCACATCAATTGGGGTTCCATCTTCCATAAATGGCATATCAGCTTCTGGTAGAATTTTTGCAACAACACCTTTATTTCCGTGTCGTCCAGCCATTTTGTCTCCAACCATAATCTTGCGAGATTCAGCCACAAAAATCTGAATTTGTTTAAGCACACCAGCACGCATTTCATGACCATTTTCTTTCGAAAAGATTTTCACACCGATAACTTTTCCAGAACCAGTATTTTTCATTCTCTGAGAAGTGTCACGAACATCTTTCGCTTTTTCACCGAAGATAGCACGCAAAAGTCGCTCTTCGCTTGAAAGTTCTTGTTCACCTTTTGGAGTAATCTTTCCAACAAGTACATCACCTGGTTTAACTTCTGAACCAATTTGAACAATTCCTTCTTCATCCAAATGTCGCAAGCTATATTCGCTAGCGTTCGGAATGTCACGAGTCACAACCTCTGGTCCAAGTTTAGTTTCACGAACTTCGACCATATAGTCTTTAATATTGATATTTGTAAGTGTATCTTCTTTAACAAGACGATCAGAAATAATCACGGCGTCGTCCATATTGAAACCACCCCAAGACATAAATGCCACACGAAGGTCACGACCGAGAGCGATTTCTCCATCTTTGATACTTGCACCTTCAGCTAAAATATCACCTTTTTTAACCTTTTGACCACGTGAAACTACAACTTTTTGGGTATAGCATCGATCATCGGCAGTTTTTTGGAAATGTTTTAGTTCGTATTTAACGATACCAGTTGCATACTTAACTTCAACAGCATCAGCATCAGCACGAACAACTTCACCGTCATCTTCAGCGATAATAATATGACTTAGGTTTCGAGCAATATCAGCTTCAACACCGGTTCCTACGGTTGGAGATTCAGTCCAAAGAAGTGGCACGGCCTGTTTCTGCATGGCTGAACCTGTTAACGCACGGTCGATTCGGTCACGCTCTGCGAAAGGAATCAACGAAGCCGCAGCACCAAGAACTTGTCGGTGAACTGCATCCATAAATGTAACTTCGCTAGCATTAACCTGTGATGGAATAAGATTTTTTCTGGCCGAGACCTGTGCTTCGACAAAGCTTCCATCTTCATTCAATTTCGAACCGGCGTCGGCGATAATTTCACGCATTTCGTGATCTGCATCAAGATATACAACTTCATTTGTAACTTTTCCATCTTTAACACGGAGATATGGAGCTTCAATAAAGCCATATTCGTTAATTCGGGCAAATGTTGCAAGGTTTGTCACAAGACCAACGTTTCCACCTTCTGGTGTTTCCACAAGACAAATTCGTCCGTAGTGAGTTGGGTGACTGTCACGAACTTCAAGACCGGCACGATCCCGAGTCACACCTCCAGGACCCATTGAGCTCAAACGACGTTTGTGTGAAAGTTCTGATAGCGGGTTAGTTTCGTCCATAACCTGAGCAAGCTGTGAACCGGCAAAGAATTCACGCACCGCAGCAACAACTGGTCGAGCATTAACCAATTGTCCAGGAGTTACAGTTTCGATATCTGTCATCGACATTCGGTCCATTGCGTTTCGTTGCATTCGAAGCATACCAACACGGAATTGTCGAGCAACAAGCTCACCAACCAATTTCACTCGACGGTTATCAAGACTATCGATATCATCAACTTCACCTTGAGTATTGTTTAGGCGGATAATTTCTTTAATAATCTCGAAAAGATCTTCCATTTGGAAAGAGCGATTTTCTGCTGTATTTGTAGTTCCAAGATTTAATCGTTTATTAATCTTATATCGTCCAACACGACCATAATCAAATCGCTTAAAATCAAAGAACATTCGCTCAATCATATTTCGAGCGTTCTCAATAGTCGCCAAATCTCCTGGGCGAAGGCGACGATAAACTTCAATTAAAGCTTCATTTGGGCCAGATGATTGGTCCTTTTCAAGTGTTGATTGAATAAATTTAACATCCCCACCATCAATATCTGCAAAAATCTCTCGCATTTCAGCGTTAGTCATTCGACCGAGAGCACGCAAGAAAGTAGTTACTGGAAGTTTTCGACGACGGTCAATTTTTACATAAATCACACCAGTTTTAGGGTCAGTTTCAAATTCCAACCAAGCACCGCGAACTGGTATTAACTTCGCACCATAATATTTTTTTCCATCGCTTCCAGTTTCGGCATTAAAATAAACACCTTCCGAGCGAATCAACTGTGAAACGATTACACGTTCAGTTCCGTTAATAATAAAGGTTCCCTGGTTTGTCATCCAAGGATAGTCACCAAGGTAAATTTCTTGCTCCTTAACCTCGCCAGTAACTTTATTTGTAAGTTCAACCTGAACATGAAGCGGAGCTTCGAATGTTAAATTATTCTCTTTTGCGAAATCTTTTGTTGTTTTTGGAGCTTGAAATTCATAGCTCTTAAATCGCAAAGATAACTTTTGACCAGTATAATCATCAATTGGGTTAATCTCTTCGAAAATCTCACTCAAACCATTGTCGACAAAATCTTTCCAAGATTCCTTTTGGTGAGCGATTAAATCTGGGGTTTCAAGAATAGCGTCTTCTTTCGAAAAAAACGCTCGTCCTGCAGCATTAAAGTGCTTTTTTGCCATTTTTCTCCTCGCATTTATAAGTGTTATTAGAATCGGCCCGAAGATTCTCCGCCTGCGACTTTCGAAATTTTGCCATCAATTCCGAAGTAAAATTCTCCGCAAGCACACTACTTCTTGCTGTCCATTCTAACATATTTTTTTAAAAAAATCAATGAAAAAACCGCTAAAAATAGCGGCTAAAGATTAATGTCTAATTTGCGAAGCATAATAATCTTGCTGCAGCTTCGCTTCTTTACCTGCTAAATGTGCTCTGTTTTCTTTTTCGCCAATAGATTTACTTTCTGGCTTTTTGTGATGATAGAATCCAGTTTTTTGAACTTGTTCAAATAAATCCTTCGCTGTCATGCAAACCACCTCCAAAATTTTTTTTCGCCCAAGGCTTATACGATTCTACACCCATTCAGCAAAAAGATCAATACCTTGATTTTTTATTGTTTTTATGCTATTATATATCTATTAAATTTTTTACGCACCTTTAAACTATTTTGATGTTTTTTGAGTGCGTTAGAAGGAATTAAAATGAAGAAAAAATATTTCTTTTTAGAGCTCTTCGTAGCGCTATTTTCGTTTTCAGCATATTCTACAAGCAAAGCTTTTGCGCAAGAACGTAAAAATAACATTGCGCAGGTTAGCTTCAAAGACTATTTCGAAAAAGGTAAATCTTTCTCGAAAGATAAGTGGAGTAAATTTAAGAAAAATAGAGATGAGTATTTCTCTGAGCCATTTGAGGTAAAAGGGCTAACCTTTACAGACACAAATGGTAAAAAAATTGATAAGGTGTATTTTTCAATTTCAACAAAATTGAGATTCCACCCCCTAATTAAACTTGTAGACGAAGACGGAAAAGACATTACAGATTGCGTCTATAATGCAAAAAGCACAGGCTCTGAATTTAAATTCATTGATGTCATTGGCTACTCTCGCGCTAAAACAAATTTCACTTCTGGCGATAATTTATTGTTACCCAACGATAATTATTATGTTTTAGCACTCAGAATCAGATCAAATGGAGAAACAAACTCCCAAGAGATCTGGCCGGTACCAGTTTCGAAAAATGAGTTTAAGCGGCTTAAAGCATTAAAAATATCCGCCATTGGCGAAAAAGTCACTCCAATAGACGGATATAATTACTAATAGTCTTGTTCGCAAGGCTATTTTTATTGCTGGATTATTTTATCAACTAAGCCGTATTTTACAGCCTCCTCAGCACTCATCCAATAATCTCGCTCCATATCATTTTTGAGCTTTTCCAAATCCTGACCACTATTTTCGGCCAAAATTTGTGCAAGTTTTTCTTTAAGCAATAAACTTTCTTTTAGGTCAATTTCTTGGTCTGTAACTTTTCCGCGCGTACCGCTTGATGGCTGATGAATCATTACTCGA
>JABCOZ020000005.1 GCA_013333405.2 Candidatus Saccharimonadota bacterium
GAGCATATGCTGCCGCCCATGAACCATAACGGCTTGTTGCATAAATTGATGCTGAACGTAGCTGACAAATAGGATCGCTCAAAGTTGAACCTGAACAACCATGGTTATTTAGGTTAGAAATAGATGTTTGGTACAAACCGTAATATTGTCCATTTCGAGCAGTTGGTCGCCAAGTTGATTCTTTGGTGATAATATAATCAACATATCCGTAATCGCTAGCAGAAATTCCAGCCGCGCTCATCCAATCTGTGTGCGATCCGGCAGGAAGGCTAGTTTTTGTTCCAACAATCACCACTTGCTTTTTAGCGGCCTTAATTTCAGTTTCATTAATTTTTTTGCGTGAGATTTCTTTACCGTTTTGCATTTCAACTTCATAAGTTACGCTCTTGGTACCTTTTTCACCAGCTTCTTTGATTTCTTTATAGCCAGAATCTTTATTAGCGTCTTGAATTGTTTCAGTTTGGAAATCTGTTGGTTCTTCAACGGTCAAAGTTTGCTTACCGTTTCGCCAAATTCGAAAATTCAATCCGTTCGAAATTTGAGTTTTTAGGTCAACTGAAATACCATCGTCTTTTCCAAGAATAATTTTCTTTTCTTTTAAGAAATCCTCAACAGTTTTGGCTTGTGTTCGAAAACTTTCGGTTTTTCCAAATAGATCGACAGAAATCTCTTTAGCACGAGTAATTTTTAATGTATTTATTGAGCCGTCTTCAAGAATATTTCCAGATTCTTCAAAAGCAAGTTTATCTTCATTGTGAACATTTAAACCAGCTTTTTCGGCAATTTGGCGAGGAGTTTGTGCTGCAGTTAGAATTTTTGTTTTCAGTTCGCCATCTTCAATAACCACCGGTTTTGCGCGGTAAATATTAATACTATATTCAGCGCCAGTTAATTCTTCATCAAGCCCTGGCTCAACACTGTCTTCTTTTGAGAAATTAATTTTTTGTGCTTTAAGCGCTTCTCGAACAGTTTTTGCATTAGTTTTGAATGAAGTTTTTTGGCCACTTTCAAAAACAGTTAAAATTTTATTTCCCTGACCTGTAGCTTTTGCAGAATTTTTACCCGCAACTGCAAAAATATTTAATAGAAGTAAAAATCCAAGCGAAGCAAATCCCGCAATTAGAAGTTGTTTTTTATAAAAATAAATAGGTTGTAAAACTCGCATTATTAATAGCAATTATAGCAAATAAAATTCGAAAGGTCAAATTTTTAGAGCTTTTCGAGGCGGGCAAATTCAGCGTTTAGCTTCCGAATTTTGCCGTTACCAAACTCAATTTCAACCGCCAATCCATCGATATCTTTAACAATACCGGCACCAAAAGCGGGGCTTTTCACACGATCGCCAATTTGCAAGCCGCATTCATCAGAATAAAAATCATCAAATTCCTCAAAACTAACCTCTTGGCTATAATCTTCTTCTTTCGAAAAATCATTCCAGCCGCCAAAATTCTTTTTCGGTAGCTCTAGTTCGGCATCAGTAATAAAACGGCTCGGACTAGAATAATTTCGTTGGCCAAAAACAGCTCGCGATTCAGCATAGCTCAAAATTAATTCTTCTCGTGCGCGCGTTATTCCCACATAACAAAGTCGGCGTTCTTCTTCTAAATCATCTTCGCCCGTGTCAAAAACTCGGCTATGCGGAAAAATTCCTTCTTCCATTCCCGCCAAAAATACCACCGGGAACTCCAAACCTTTTGCGGCGTGCAAAGTCATTAGATTTACCTCATCGCCACTTTTCGCATCAGTTGAACTCATCAGTGCGGCGTCTTCCAAAAAGCTCGCCAAATCTGCGTAATTTTTTGCTTCACTCACTAATGTTGAAAGATATTCACTTCGTTCAGTTGCTTCGTTTTCAGTTAATTTTTCATTTTTACCGTAATTTGTTCGTTCTAAAATTCTCTCAATAATTTCGCTCGGGTTTGATGAATTTTCGCTTAAAATTTGGCATTCGCGAAAAATCTCGCCCAGATTTACTAATGAATTTCGTGCGCGTGAAGTTAAGGTTGAAAGCTCTCCAGCTTGAAGTAAGCTCGAAATCAAATCTAAACTGTTCGAACTTTGCCAGTCCAAGAATTTCGAAAGACTCACTGCGCCCAAACCGCGCGCCGGCACATTCACAATTCGCTCAAAAGCCACGCGGTCGAGCGGATTATAAATCACTCGCAAATAAGCTAAAATATCTTTAATTTCTTTGCGGTCATAAAAGCGTGTTCCGCCAAAAATTTTATACGGAATTTGATACCGAATCATTGCTTTTTCAAAGTTATAGCTTTGCGCATTTGTGCGATAAAGAATTGCGAAATCGCTAAATTTTCGTGCACCAACAGTTTTAAAACTGAAAATCTGGCCTGCAATTTTCGCTGCTTCTTCGCTTTCATCGCGCGCACTTTGCACCAAAACGGGTTCGCCTTTACCGAGTTCTGTAAAGAGTTTTTTATCGGTTCGGTTGTGGTTTTTTGAAATCACGTTGTGTGCGGCGTTTAAAATATTCTCAGTTGAACGATAATTTTGCTCCAGTTTTATCACTTTTGCGCCCTTGTAATCTCTTTCGAAATTCAAAATATTCGTAAAATCTGCACCACGCCAAGAATAAATGCTCTGCCAGTCATCACCAACCACGCAAATATTTCGCTCGGTGTTCACAATCATTTTAATAATCGCATATTGCGCCGCGTTCGTATCCTGATACTCATCAATTAAAATATGATTAAATTTATTTTGCCAAAATTCGCGGATTTCTTTATTTTGTTGAAGTAATTTTACTGTTTCGAAAAGCAAATCATCAAAATCTAGCGCGTTTGCTTTGTTTCGTTCTTCTTCATAACGCAAGAAAATTTCAGCCACTTTTTGTTCAAAACCCCAGTTTGCGCCGTTTGCAAATTCTTCTGCCGTTAAAAGTTGATTCTTTGCATTCGAAATCGTGCTTGAAACACTTTGCGGTTTCAAGCTTTTTTCATCAATTTGTAATTCTTTCATGATTTTTTTAATCAAGCTTCGTCGGTCGTCTTCATCATAAATCACAAAATTTGGCGCCACGCCAATTGTTTCGCCTTTAAGGCGCAAAATCTTTACGCAAATTCCGTGAAAAGTTCCCATCCAAGGCATAAAAAATCGGTCGTTCGCGTCGCGGTTAAGTAAATCCGCTAAACGTTCACGCATTTCTCGTGCGGCCTTATTAGTGAAAGTCACCGCCAAAATCGTTTCGCTCGCTACGCCGTGCGCAATTAAATTCGCAATTCGGTGCGTTAAAGTTTTAGTTTTACCACTTCCCGCGCCCGCCAAAATTAGCATTGGTCCGCTTAAAGTTTCCACCGCCTCTTTTTGATTTTTATTTAAGCCTTTCGTAATATCCATGCTTTCGATTATAGCATAACTTATTTAGATATTTCCATTTTTTTCGAAAGTGTGCTAAAATATTTTTATGGAAAATCACGCTTATTCTGATAAAAATCTTGAAGAATTCTTGCAAAAACATTTTGGTGTTAGCTTTGGGGTTGAAGAAGTTATTTCGCGCAATCTTCCGGTTGGTTATTCGGCCGAGGCTACCATTTTTAAAAGCAAAAAAGGGCGCGTTTATGCGTTTATTTCAGTTGAAGCGCGTGCAACTTTGGGTGATATTCAGTATATTCTTTCGAAAATGAACTTAAAACCAGCTTATTTCTTTCCACCAAGTGGTTTCGAAAACTATTTTTACGACCGTGCCAAGGTGCAATTTTTAGAGGTATTCCCGGGGCGCCACGATGTAAAAGATGAAGAGCTGCGATATTATAAAAAACGCGTTTCTTATAATCCTGCTCTTGTTGAGATTGCCGAAATCCGCGATGGCGAGATTCGTTGTTTTAATTCCGATTCAATCGGTTCTTGGCGCACAGCACAACGTTATTCTTATAAAAAAATTTTAATGCAATAATTTTTTTAGATATAAACCACCAAATTCTTAAAAATTCTTTAAAAAAGCCTTGCAAAATGATTGTGCTTGTGCTTTAATGGTTGCATACGGACAGACCGTAAATAAAAATATAAATAATAATGTTCATAGAAAGGTGGATTTTCAATATGAACTCAATCAACAAAAATAATAAAAAAGGTTTCACAATCATCGAAGTTGTGCTTGTGCTTGCTATCGCAGGTCTTATCTTCTTGATGGTGTTCTTGGCATTGCCAGCATTGCAACGATCACAACGTGACACGCAACGAAAGAACGATGCTTCACGATTGCGCGCGGCAGTTACAGACTTCACTTCAAACAACCGAGGAGCATTGCCTTGGAGCGGAAACGCTCTAAATGGTAGCTTTATTAGTAATTACGTTACTGTGAATGATTCAAGGTTTAACGACCCATCAACAAATAATTTATATACAGTTATACCAGCAACGGGTGCTCATGGTGCACCAACTGATCTTGGAAGTATGGTTGTTTCAAACCGAGCTCGATGTGGTACCGACGGTGCGATAGTTGCAGGTAACGCAATTGTTGTATCAGTTAAAACTGAAAACGGTGTTGCTAACTGCGTAGAAGGATAATCAAATCTTTCTAAACTAACCAATAAAAATAACTCTCGTGTGATGAGAGTTATTTTTTTAGTTTCAATACAATTAAGTTTTCAATGTGTGGTGTTCGTGGGAAAAAGTTATAGCCACGCGCATAGGTTATCTCGTATTTTTTACTCAAAATTGCCACGTCGCGCGCTTGAGTTGCTGGGTTACAGCTTAGATAAATTACTTTTTCTGGCTCAATTTCGAGAATTTTCTCACAAACTTCGCGATTCATTCCGGCTCTTGGTGGGTCAACAATTAGGTTTGAGCCTTTTTTGATAAACTCCAGCGCTTTTTCGCTTGGCGCCAAGATAGCTTTTGTGGTTTCTTCCCTATTTAGTTTTTTGATATTTTTTTGCATTTCATCCACTGCAAATTCGTTAATTTCCACCAAGGTTAAATCGCCCGCGCCAATTGTAAGTCCAATTGAACCCACGCCAGAATATAAGTCGACCGTTGGTTTTGATGTATCGATGAACTTTTGCATATCACGCAAAGCTTGCTCATAAACCGGCAAATTGATCTGAAAAAAGCTTTCCGTTGCATAATTGAAGTCAATTCCTAGCACAGAATCTTGTAGTTTTTGATCTGTTGAGCTTTGAAGTCTTTTGGTAATCACGCTAGCTGGTGACTTTGGATTCGAAAAGATAATCTCGAAGTTTTTAAAGTTGAGTTTCGAAAGCTCTTGCTCGCTGAAAATTGTAAAGTTTTCATCTTTTACATAAAGCTGGGCTGAAATTTCACCCCTTTGACTGGCGCGAATCAACAAGGTTTTTAAATCTCGGCTTGGTGTTTTTCTTACGCGCAAAATTTCAAGCACTTTTTGGCCAGCTTGATTGATTTCTGGCATTGCCAAACTCGTGCCTTTTACTGGGATTTTTCCCTTTCCGCCGCGTCTAAAAAACGCTAAATTTAATTCGCCGTCGTTTTCATCTTGTTCGGATTTTTCCCACCAAAACGAAAATTCCACCTTATTGCGGTATTCAAAAATTTTTCCGTCAGAATAAAATTCTTCTTGATTTTTTAACTCAATTTTTTCTTGGCGGAAACTTTCAAGGATTAACTCTTGCTTAGTTTTTTGTTCGAAATCAAAATTAAAAATCTGCCACGGACTGGTTGAAAGAAAACTTTCGCTATTTTTTGGTTCAATTCTTTCGGCCGATTTTTCGAAAATTTCAACCGCAAAACCTTCGGCAAAACTCGATTTGTTTTTGGTGATTTGAATTTTGGCGGTCTCACCCGGTAAAACACCCCACGCAAAGATTTTTTTGCCCGATTCGAGCGTTCCCAAGGCTTGTCCGCCAGGGGTAATTTTATCAAACTTAACTGTTTCAAACTTAATTTTTCGTGCCATAATTACTCCATTCTATCAAAATTTTTATTAAATTGCCAGATTTCAATCCAATCTTCACCCTTTAATTCGCTTGGTTTTTTGGTTTTAAATTTCAAGCTACAATGTTTTTTGTAAAATTCTGGAGTGGCGAACATTTTATCGATAAAATCGTTAAAAATTGGCTGTTCTTCTTTTGAGATTAGCGGAGTTTCTCGCCGTTTCATTTCAAAAAATACGGTTTCAACGGCTGGTGGTGGCGTAAAATCGGTCTTGCGGAGCGGTTTCTTTATTTTATTTTCGAAAAAAGGAAAAGTTTTTACGCCCAGGGCCGAAGTAAAATTTTGTTCACTGGCAATTAGCTTGCGTGCGAATTGTTTTTGTAGAATTAAATAAATGCTTTTTGGTGAATTTTGAGCATTTGTAAGTTTTTGAATGATAGGCGAGCTCAAATGAAACGGAATATTCGCACAAACTTTATAGTTTTGAGACAATTTTGAGAGGTTGAAGTGTAAGAAATCTGCACACAAAACCTCGACATTTTCAAGGTTTTTGGTGTTATTTTTTAATTTTTTGAAAGTTTCACTATCAAACTCAATTGCTAAAACTTGCGCAGATTTCTTGCTGAGAGCAAAAGTAAAAACACCGCTTCCAGCGCCAATATCTAGCGTAAAATCGTGTTTTCGAATATTACTATGCCCAACGAGCATTAGTGCGATTCGTGGCGATCGTAAGAAATTTTGTGAAATGCGGTGCTTTCGAGCCATTTATTCGTATCTCAAGGCTTCGATTGGGTCTTTTTTGCTTGCGCTTCGAGCTGGTAAGGCGCCAGCTAAAAATGATACA
>JABCOZ020000006.1 GCA_013333405.2 Candidatus Saccharimonadota bacterium
AGAAGTTAAGCCCAGTAGCGGCGAGCATACTACGAAAGTGGGAAAATAGCACGGTGCCGAATTATAAAAAACTCCTCCTAATCGGTGGAGTTTTTTCGTATTTTTAAAGATTGTTATTGACTTTATAGGGAAAAAATGATACAATACGTTTTATGGAAAGATTTAATAGCAAAATAGAAAAAGAAAATAATAATGAATACTCAAAAGAAGCCTTTGATGAGGCTGTAAAAGCACTCGGGTCAAGATTCCATGAAGACTGGCGCAAAACTCGTTTAAATGATGATGGTACTTTTGAGCCGCGATTAAAAACTACTAAAGATCAAGAATGGATTTCCGCCCACGGAACTAATGAAGTAGATATTGCTAATTCAACCTATGATGAACTTCCTGAGGACTGGAAAGGCGAGAATAAAGCTGCTGCAGAGGTTATTGCTAATATTTTCAATGAATATAGCGGCAATATTGAGCTCGAAAACCCAATTGTTCGATCACAAGTTGGTAATAAAGTGCACGACGCTTGGCTTGAGAGAAATGGTGAATGGGCACCGGAAGAGCAGAAGTTACCATTTGATGATCTTTCTGTCGAAGAGCAAGAAAAAGACCTTGAACAAATTAGAATAGCAAAGGAAGTTTTTGAGATTTAAATTGACTATAAGCTACTAAAAATAGCCTTTTGGGGCTATTTTTTAAGACTATTTTTATATTCAAATAATTCACCTAATTCAATAGAGAATATTTTTACTTTTTGGTTATATTTTCGAATTTCACTACTTAATTCATTATATTTTTCAAGAGGAATTTCTATGTGAATAATATCCTTAAAAGGAATATCTTCTAAAGAACGAATTTCAGTTTCGCTAAATATTTTTGGTAATTTCGCAGTTTTGTTTAGATTTTTAATACCAAGAATTACTGGGAAATTTTCTCTAATACCAGAGTATTTTTCAAAAGACTCCCATGTATTTTTACAGGATCTATTTACTTTTCCACTCCAAGACTTTTTTGAATTTATTTTATTTTTCTTTCTCCAATTAAGAATATTTATAAGTGAGCGCGGAGCAAGTATTGTATATGCTAAAATGTACATTTTTGTGTAATGTCGCACAATCCAAAAAATACTATCGCCAAAACGAAAAGTTTTAGGATTCTTAAAATTATGGTTATCCGCATAACATCTAGCTATAATTCTTTTATTTACTAGAGATATTGATTCCATGCTTAATTTTTTAGAATAAATAATTAAGTAGTCATCTCGCTTGGTTCTTAGTCCATTTTTTAAAATATTGTCAAAAATTGGTGTGATATTTCTACTGGAATTATACTCAAAGCCTCCAGTTCCGTGCCAAAATTTTACATCTATAATACTATTTTTATACTCTTCCAGCTCGTTTTTGGTAAAATTAGGCAAAGTATCTAAAAGCTGTTTTTGAAGCTCTAAAATCGCTTTATTTTGTATTTTGGTTTTTATTGATTTTGGCAAGAAAAATATACAAATTTGTTTAGGCAACTTACGGTAGAATTTATTATTTATTCGAAAAAACATAAGAAAATTATAACATAAACAGATTAGAAATACAAAAATATTATAATAAAATAAAAAAGCTCTTATGTAAATATTGACAAAAAGCATAAGTTGTGCTATAATTAAAACATAATCAAAAATAGATTAGATTTTAATAAAACAAAGGAGATTAAATGGCCGGAACAAAGGCGGGCGGCGCAAAGGCAGCTGCAACTAATAAAGCAAAATATGGAAAAGATTTTTATTCACGAATTGGGCAAAAAGGCGGTAAAAATGGAACAACTGGTGGATTTGCTGCAAACCGTGAACTTGCAAAAATCGCGGGGCAAAAGGGTGGTCGAATTAGTCGTCGTGGCCCAGCTACAACAAAAATTTCAATGACTGACGAATCTGAAGAATCAAAAATTGAAGTTCGTGTAGCTTAAAAGATATATAAAATAAAATCACGCTTTCGAAATATCGCGTGATTTTATTTTATTTTTCGCCGCAAACTTTTAAAACGGGAGTCATTATTTCGCCATTCTGTTCCGCAAGCAGGGCATTTGTACATTAAATCTTTTTGTTGAAAACCATTCAGTTTACATTTTGGACAGAGGCTTCTTTTATGCAGCCAATCTCGGTAAGTGTCAAGCTTGCTTTCGGATAAATTTGAATTAAAGCAAAACCCATATTGTTCTGTGAGATTATTTCGAACGAGCTCCCAAGCCTCAGATTCCATTTTGAGAAGTTCAATATCAAGCCAAAAATCTTCATGCCCAAGCAGCGCATGGGCTAATTCATGTAAAATTAAAAGATGAAAATTTGAAGATTCTGGTTCAAAAAAAATTGTATTTTCTTTCTTTGACCAATAGAAATCATCGCCTTCTTCGAAATTGAATTGAGGAAAATCATTACGTAATTTTTCAACAAATTCTAAATTCATCAAAAATTCAACGCCTCTTTTGCAAATTCAAAACAGCCATAAATCACTGCCTCTCTGGGTTTTTTAGCTTGAACGATTTCTGGGCAAGAAATTCCTTCGGGTAGATTTTCGCGAACAATTTGTTCTAGAAAGAGATCGAATTTTTTGAAATTTTCGCCAAGACTACCCCCGACAATAATCAACTCTGGCTGAATTATTGGAATTATCACTAAAAATCCGCGAGAAATCCTGTCGGCAATATTTTGCCATTGTCGTGGTTTCGAAATCTCACTTGCATATTTACCATAAACATTAAAAATTGCCCTCGCGCTCGCAAATTCTTCCCATTCCCGTACTCGGCCGTCGAATTCAATTGGGATTCTCCCAATTTCACTATTTTTCAGGCCTTGGTTGATTTTTCCATCTGTTATTATACCTGAACCAATTCCTGTTGAAAGCGTGACATAAAGAATATTTTGAGCTTTGTTTTTGAATTTTTTACTTTCGAAAAGACCCGCAAGATTGGCATCATTTTCAACTAAAATTTTGATATTTGGAAAGATTTTTGAAAGTTCAGTTTTTATATCAAAATTCTGCCAGCGTAAATTTTTTGCCCATAAAATAACACCGTTTTCAATAATTCCAGGCTCAGCGCAGGAAATCGCTTGAACTTCGCCTGCCTTTAGTTGTTCTGAAAATTCTTTTTTAATAACTTTTTCAATAATTTCAAGATATTTTTGCTGAGATTTTGGCGTTTGAAATTCGAAAGATTTTAAAAGTTTACCATCTTTCGAAAACCCTGCTAATAAAGTTTTTGTTCCACCCGTATCAATTGTAATAATCATAACTCTATTTTACGATTAAAAAAACAAAAATTCAACCTTTTAAAACGCTTGATTTTTTCAGCTTAAAATGTTAAAATGGTAGCAATCTATTGGGCAGGTTAGTTTTAGCTATGTTCAAAGAAATACAATTAAGGAAGGAGTCTTAAAGACTAATGGCTGAAGCCAAAAAACTAACTATGGACGAATTGTTGGCGTCTGCTCCAGAGAGCGCAAACCAACTAAATCAAGGCGAAACTGTCGAAGGAACAATCCTTTCAGTTCGTAAGCACGAAATTCTAATTGACCTTGGTGCGAAAGGTGTTGGATTTGTTCCTCGCCGTGAAGCTGGTCATTCAAAAAGCCTTGTTGAAGGCGAAACAGTAACAGCTAGCGTTGTTGATACTGAAATGGACAACGGAATGTCACTACTTTCTCTTCGAAAAGCTGCGAAAGATCGCGGTTGGGAAGAAGTTATTGTAAAAATGGAAAATGGTGAAACTATTGAAATCGTTCCATTTGACGCTAACCGAGGTGGCTTGCTTGTTGAATACGAAGGAATCCGCGGATTCTTGCCCGTATCACAACTTTCAGCAGAACACTATCCACGAGTTGGTGCAAGCGACAAAGATGAGATTTTGAGCCGATTGAATGTTCTTATCGATAAACCAATCAGCGTTCGAATCCTTGATGCAGATCGCAAAACTAACAAGTTAATCTTTAGCGAAAAAGAAGCTATCAAAGATGGTTTGAACGAACGATTTGATAGCCTAAAAATTGGCGACGTAGTTGAAGGTGTTGCTACTGGTGTTGTTGATTTTGGTGTTTTTGTAAACATTGAAGGAATTGAAGGTTTGGTACACATTTCTGAAATTTCTTGGGAACGCGTAAACAATCCAAAAGATTACGTTAAAGTTGGTGACACTATCAAGGCTAAAATCATCGCTATTGATAAAGATCGCTTAAGCCTTTCAATGAAACAACTAACTGAAGACCCATGGCTTTCGGAAGTTGAGCAATTCAAAAAAGGTTCGAAAGTTGAAGGAACTGTAACTCGAATTACACCTTTCGGTGCTTTCGTGAAAATTAGCCCAGCGATTGAAGCGCTTGTTCACGTTTCAGAACTTGGCAAAGGCAACGATGTTAACCCAGAAAATATTTTTACTCTAAACGAGCGAAAAGAATTTGTAGTTATTGACATCGACAAAGAAAATCGAAAAATTTCTCTTAGCCTTGTAAAATAATTTAAGCATTCTTGCGTTGAACAGTCGGAAATCGGTTTCTAGATCGGTTTCCGAACTTCAGCTTAAGAAAATAAAAAACCAAAGGAGGTTGTATGAGTCAGAAGAAAATTGTAAATATCACAGATTCGATTACTGTTGATGAGTTGGCTGGGGCCTTAAATCTTTCTGTTACAACTTTAATTGGCGAACTTTTTAAAAACGGAATTGTTGCGACGATTAATCAGCGAATAGATTTCGAAACGGCGGTAATTGTTGTTGAAGAGCTTGGGCTAAAAGATGTTGAGCTTAAAAAGAAAGCTAAAGCAGATGAAGTGACTTCTCGCTTAAATAAATTGCATGAAGTTTCAGAGAATGCGAAACCTCGCCCACCAATTGTTGCAGTTATGGGTCACGTTGACCACGGAAAAACAACGTTGCTTGATACGATTCTTGGAACGAAAACAGTTTCGGGGGAAGCTGGTGGAATTACTCAGCATATTTCAGCCTATCAAACCGAAAGAAAAGGCCGAAAAATTACACTTCTTGATACGCCGGGTCACGAAGCTTTTGCGGCTCTTCGTCAACACGGAGCAACCCTAACAGATGTTGTTATTATCGTTGTTGCGGCCGATGATGGTGTTAAGCCTCAAACTGTTGAAGCCATTCGCTTTGCGCAAAATGCCAATGCAAAAATCGTTGTTGCAATTAATAAAATGGATAAAGACATAGCAAATAAAGATCGTGTCATGGCTGAACTTTCAGAACGCGGCTTGATGCCAGAAGAGTGGGGTGGCGATGTAACAATGGTGCCGATTTCTGCCAAAACTGGCGAAGGTATCGATAATCTTCTTGATATGGTGATTTTAACAGCTGACCTAGAAGAGTTGCGCGCTGATGTGGATATTCCTGCTGAAGGCTTGGTTATTGAATCGCATATGGAAGTTGGAAAAGGTTCTGTTGTTTCGCTTCTTGTTGAACAAGGTGATCTAAAACTGGTTGGATTCCTAGTCGCCGTATCATCCTATGGAAT
>JABCOZ020000007.1 GCA_013333405.2 Candidatus Saccharimonadota bacterium
TACTAAATACGGCGTTAAAGGCAATGAAGTTTCACACCTAATTGAATACGGTTTAATTTCTGGTGGTGGCAGACATGAGATAATTGTGGAAAAAGGTGAGCTTTCTGGCTTCCTGAATGATAACCTCATCTTAACTTTCACCACTGATTCTGACGAAAGAATAACATTCGAATATAGCACGCTTCCACTTAACAGATACCGCCAAAGCCTTGATTGAGATTTTTGAGATTGAAACTAATGATGAGTTTTTTAGAGAGTTAGGAGAGAAGTTTCGAAGAAAATTGTGCGAAAATGAAATATTGCTGGATATTACATGTATAGACAGCATTCAATAAAGTAGGGTAAAAAATAAAAACTCCTACTAGAAGTAGGAGTAATTCAACTCATAGACAATATTTCTTTAATTGTCGGCAGGTCATCAATATTAATATCTATTTTTCCGTCTAATTTTGTATTTTCAGATTTAAGTGAAAGTATTTCCGATAATTCTTTTCTTTTTGCTTCTGCTCCATCGAAAAACCTTTTATGTAAAGTCCGATTTTCTTTTATTGGGACATCTAAATCAGCTAGTACTGTAATTATATTCCAATTTGCCTTTATGATTGCTTCAGCGATAGCATTTCTTTTCTCTGATGGTGTCATTATTCGTCTCCTTCAAAATTTTTATAAATACATTCGAAAAAAATAGGAATTTTATTTAAATCTAGTGAGTTGAATTGGGTATCTACTTGCTGGTGGAAATCGTTTAAATTTTCATCAAGCATATACATATAATATCTGATATTCTCTGAAATTACAAGTGCTATCGAATTCTATTTTAGCAGTATCTTTGAATTTTTCACAGGAAAATATAATGACAGTTTAGATGAATACGAAAGGAGGAGAAATAATAAATAAGCTAAGACTGATTTTGTATTAGCTTATTTATTATTATAAGATGTATGAACTTAGATTATTCTAGAGTGCTGAGTGCCAGATTACCTTAAGAGACTTTTTTCTTTTTATCTATTCTTATAAATATTGGCGCAAGCTAACAATCGGATCTTTTCGGGCTGCGCGAAAGGCAGGGTATAGACCAAAGATTACACCAACAACTGTCGAAAGTCCACAAACCAAAAGTGCAATTTGCCAAGAGATAATTGGGCTAAACGGCAAGAACATACTTACACCAAATGAGAATGCATAACCAATCAAGTATCCGAACAATCCTCCACCAAGCGAAATAATCATCGACTCAGTTAAGAATTGAAATAGAATGTGTCGATTATTTGCGCCAAGCGCTTTTCGAATTCCGATTTCTCGTGTTCGCTCGCTAACATTTACTAGCATAATATTCATAATCCCAATTCCGCCAACAACCAACGAAACACTGGCAACAATTGCCAAAATTAATGTTGAAAGTTCGATGAATTTATCTGATGGATGTGAAATATTTTTACCAACCAAAACTTCAAAATCCTTTTCGCCGTTATGGTTTTTTTGTATTCCTTTTTCGATTTCTTGTTGCACTTGATTTAAATTATTGATGCTTTTCACACGAATATTAACTTGCTGATTCTGTAGATTGTCACCAATAATTCGTTTTGCTGTGGAATAAGGAATAATTGCTGTGTTATTAAAATCAACATTACTAAAGTTAATTGATGAACTTTGATGAGCTAGCACCCCAATTACAATAAATTTTTCACCCTTCATCGTAATTTCTTTTCCTAAAGCCTGGGTTGTACCAAATAAATCAATCGCCATCTGGTCGCCAATCACAACAGTGTTTGCATTAGCACTTTCTGCAATAAATTGACCCTCACGAACTTTTAAACTAACAGTCTGGTCGAGATTCGGACTGGTTGCCAACAAATTTGCATATTTTTCATCTCCATCACCCTTAACTTTTGCTGAAAAATTCGCAAGTGGTGCAACAGCTAATACATCTTTGGTTTTTGAAATCAATGCTAAATCTTCATTCTTAATTGAACTCTGCGTGAAATTTCGTGAAGTTGCCAAATTTGTAATAATGTTCTTATTATTCGCAGTTAATTCCTTCGGGCGAACAACAGCCAGAGCACCGCCTTCAGCCATAATTTGATTGGAGATCATCGAGCTAACACCGCCTGAAAGTGAAAAAATTATCACAACACTAGAAATTCCAATCATCACGCCAAGCATAGTAAGAAAAGTTCGTAAACGATTAGCACGTAGCGATTCAAATGCATTTTCGATATTAGTTTTTAAAACTCGCGGACTCATTTAAACTCCCAATTCTTCTTTTAATTCATCGATTTTTTCTTCAACCCGTTCAAGCTTATCCAAAGTATTTGGTTCGCCAGATTTTTCCGAAGAGGTTTTCGAAATTTTCTTTTTCGTATCCGTATCAATTTTACCATCAAACATCGTAATAATTCGAGTTGCGTAAGCCATCAATTCAGGGTTGTGAGTCACCATAATTATCGTATTTCCTTTTTTGTGAACTTCAGCCAATTCTTCCATAATAATATGTGAACTTTTCGAATCAAGATTTCCTGTTGGTTCATCTGCAAGAATAATTGAAGGTTTATTCACGAGCGCTCGTGCAATCGCAACTCGCTGAGTTTGACCACCCGAAAGTTGCCACGGCATATAAAATTCTCGCTCACCAAGGTGAAATTGTTTTAAAACTTCTGAGGCCTTTTCGAGGCGCTTAACCTTTCCGACACCTTTATAAACTAACGGCAAGGCAACATTTTCAATTACAGTTAAGCGGGGAATTAAGTTAAAATTCTGAAAAATAAATCCGATTTTTTCACTTCGAATTTGCGCCTGTTTGCGTCGCGACATCCTTGCAACATTTCGCCCATCAAGAATATAATCGCCCTCAGTTGCTCGGTCAAGAAGACCAATTGTGTTTAAAAGTGTGGTCTTTCCACAACCAGAAGGCCCCATAATTATAATAAATTCACCCTGTTTAATACTTAAATTTACACCATTTAAAGCATAATTTTCAGCATCACCAACACCAAAACGCTTTTTCAAATTTCGAAGTTTAACAATCTCTTTTTCATTTTTAGCCATAGTAATTCTATTATATATTTTTTTGCTGTTTTTCGCAAATTATTTCAGATGTTTTTTCCGAAATTTCAATAAGTTTCCACAACCTTTTCCACAATAAATAATTTATTCGTGGTGATATTTTCCGCCTGAAGAAATTTCTTGAGCACGATAAATTTGTTCAACCAAAATTAAGCGCACAATTTGATGCGGAAAAACTAATTTCGAAAGGCTCCAAACAAAATTTGCACGCTGGCGTAATTCATCAGCCACACCAAACGCACCGCCAATCACAATCACAAAATTTTGCGAATTCACAAAACCATTCATCAGTATTTTCGAAAGCTCTGGGCTAGAAATATTCTTACCGCGCTCATCAAGCAAAATCACAAAATCACTCGGTTTAATTTTTGCTAAAATCCGCTGGGTTTCTTCTTCTCGCGCTTTTTCCTCAGCAAAATTCGAATGTGGCAAAATATCCCACTTCAAATCAAACGGTTTTTTGAGCCGTTTTTCAAAAAGCTCAATCCCACTCATGACCCATTTTTCGTGCTTTTTGCCAATCGCGATAATTTTCATAATTAGATTTTACCATTTTTACAGGATTTTTCAAACTATTTTCGATTAAATACTTGACTTATTACTATTATTATGCTATAATAAGATTATTCGTTAGCTAGGGAACTAACGATGGAACATTACAAGGATTGAGTTTAATATTTTAGCCTGCGACATTTTATTCACCAGATTTACTACTTGGCGATAGGTTTTGAAAAAGATATTTTAAAAGCTTTTCGCTGAGTAGTAAAGTACTCAAGTAAAAAAAGAAGAAGGGCCCCCTTGTTACCATTTGCGAGGGAGAGAGGTGAATAAAATGGTCAAAAAAATAGCGTGGATTTCAAGACACGATATGACTATGGATCAGGTTGCTGATCTTCGGCGGATTTACGGCAGTAATGTAGTGATTGAAAAACACGACATCACTGCTCACTCATATCGAGATGTGCTGGAGGCTTCAAAAGATGCCGATATCATGGCTGTTGTTTTACCTCCAAACATTCTCGCCGATTTAGTTAATCCGCAGAATAACGAAAAGCCTGTCATTCGAGCGATTTCAAGCCGCGAGAAGACAGGAAAGTTTGTGCTCAACCAGGCCACCGGACAAAACGAAGAGGAATACCGCTTTGTTCACGGAGGCTGGGAGCAAGTTGAAAAAATTGAAATTATAGTTAAGAAACTATAATTTCAATCTCAATCCTAGTGAGTCTCGTCGGAAGATGAGGCTCTTTTTCTTGAACTTAAAATCCATTCATTAAGCTTGGCGCATAAATTATTAGCCCAAAATTACAAATTTATGCGGTTATTTGCTTGACTTTTTTCAATTTTAGTGATATAATTAAGTTACTTGCGTGGAGCGAGAGGACATTTCAGAAGTGGGAAATTGGCTATTGATCGATTTTTCAGTTTCGAAAATTGAGTTTAAAAAATTAAGCTCAGCTTTCGAAGCTGAAAGTTTCGAAAAATTTATAGCCAAGCGGGCTTTAAACGCGGAGAAATAGTATGTTTATGCCTTGTGTCAAATGTAGACAATTCCTTGTTATTCATGCGGGTTGGTATGAGTTTGCAGGTGTAATATCCCCTAATAAGGAAGCGCTCGAAGAATTCATTGACCAATACCAGAAAGAAATCGAGCAATGGGAGCGCGCAGGTAGAAGCGGCAGCCTTTCAATCTGGTTATTTGACAAACATGACAGGGATTTTGAAAGACTAGTTCGTCAAGAAATCGAAAGATGGGCGAAAAAGGGGGTATATATCCTATAGTATCCAGCCTCACAAAGTGGGGCTTTTTTATTTTTCGAAAGCAATTTTTTGCGCAATTTTCGTTAATTCTTCAGGTGTAGTTTCGGCGGGGTAACCATGATGAAGTTGCAAAACATTTTTATCATAAAGTGGAACAAGGTGAATATGGGCGTGTGGCACACCAAAGCCTTCAACCACAACGCCCACACGAATCGGCTTCATTTCAGTCTGAATTTTCTTCGCAATTTTTTTCGAAATCTGCCACAGATAATCATAATCATCTTTCTCTAAATCCCAAAGCAAATCAACTTGTTTTTTTGGAATAACCAAAACATGGCCGTTCGAAAGCGGCTCGATATCAAGCATTGCAAAAACTTTTTCATCTTCATAAACCTTGTGGCAGGGAATTTCACCCTCAATAATTCGTGTAAAAATTGATTTTTCTTGCATTAAATTTTGCTCCAATCTGTTCCTTTTTTATAAAATCGCAAAGTTTCTTCGCTTGAATTTTGCCAAAAATCCAAAGCCGGTTGAAGAATTTCCCATGCACGCAAAATTTCATCGCTCTCAGCAAAAAACGCTTTTTCATCCCGAATCGCTTCAGCCAACACTTTTTCATAAGCCTCGGCGGTTGTAGCATTTTCATCATAAGAAAAACTCAAATTTCGAATTTCGGTGCGACGATTTAAGCCTGGAATTTTCGTTGCAAGTTCAATTTTCACGCTCGCTGAATCATCGAGCGAAATTTGAATTAAATTGGCTTGATTTTCTTCAGTTTTGCGCAAATGAATGCGAATTTCACTACGCTTTTCGCTCAAGTTTTTGCCAGAAATCAGTTCAAAAGGCACATTTTTCCAATTTTCATCTTTCGAAAATAGTCGAATTTTAGCAAAAGTTTCAACACAAGATTTTGGATTTTCAACTTCTTCACGATAGGTTTGATATTGACCACGAATTGCATTTTCTTCAGGATTTTGTAATTTTTCAATCTGTTCTAATGCTTTAAAGCGAGCTTCAGGCAAATCGTTCCAACTCTTTGGAAAATCCGCCAAAAATAATGCCAAAATCTGAATTAAATGACTTTGAATAAAATCACGCAAAGCGCCACTTTGTTCATAAAAAGTGCCACGACCTTCGATTCCAATCTGTTCGCTAGCAACAATTTGCACTTTCGAAATTGATTTACCGTTCCAAATTTGTGAAAATAATACGTTTTTATGCCGCAAAATAAGCAAATTCTGCGCCATTTCTTTTGCTAAATAATGGTCGATTCGAAAAATCTGCTTTTCGCTAAAAAACTCTGCCGTTCGTGAAACAAATTCATGTGCAGATTTTAAGTCAATACCAAAAGGTTTTTCGAAAAGAATTTTAACATTTTTACCATTTAAACTAGCTTTTCCGGCTAATGTTGAAATCTGCGCAGCACTTGCTGGCGGAACTGAAAGATACAGCAAAATTTGCGATTCTTCATTTTCATCTTGAAGGTATTTTTTAAGCTTTTTATATTCTGTTTCCTCTGCTAAATTCATTTCGAAAAAACTTAAAATTTGCGAAAGTTTAGAATTTTCTGCACGCGAAAATCCGAGCGAACTTTCAAGAATTTCAAAAGGCTGAATTTCTCTTCGCGAAACACCGATAACTTCAATTTCATCTGGCGAAATTTCATTTTTTTCAAGCAGGGAATCAAGTGCAGGCAAAAGCTTGCGACGCCCTAAGTCGCCAGTTAAGCCAAAAATTACAAGTTTAGTTTTCATTCATTCCTCGATTTATTAGTTTATCTTTTAATTATATCATATTTAGATTGGTGGTTAAAATAAAAGCCACCGTAATTTGGTAGCTCAGGAATAACTTAAAAATTAAAATCTTTTAGAAAGGATATGTCGCTTAATATCAACCATTCGATTATATTCTTTTATACACCGGTCTGAGGGTGTTCTGTGACATTCGTAATTTATTTGATCGGTATTAAGGTCTTGCACCAAATAATGCGATAGGGCATCTTTTTGAATGTAAAATTGAACTCCCAAAAAGATTGCAAAAATGCTTACGACAAAATTAAAAATAACCAATAAAATGATAATAATATCTTTTAGATTTTGCGGTTTTGTAGATTTTTTCATATATGATACCTCATTTAGATTAAATTTCAATTAAATTTTATCATAAACATTTTTTAAAAACAATGTAATCCTAAAATAATTTAATTCCGTTCAATATTCCTCCAGCAGAAAATATGCCAGAAATTAAATATAATACAAAAACGCCAATTTGAAGTGTTAATAAAATTTCTGCCCAGATTTTTGCCTTTGATTTTCGCCCAGTTTCAATTTCAAATTTATTTGCAGCCTTAAGTGAATAACTAACAGCTATAACTGAAAGCAGACTAAAACCATAGTTAATAATTGGAGCAGGCGAAGAAGCTGGAAATAAGCTTAAAGATCCCAATATTGCAGCAATTTGAATTGGTATAAAATCTTCGCTTTTACCTTTTCGAATAACTTTATATTCCTCGAGAATAAAAGCGTTATTTTCTGACTCTTGCGGGTTTTGATTTTTATCTGTTTTTTCTTCGGGCGCTGGATAGATTTCTTCAGGATTATATTTTTTTGGCTTCATAATTAAATTATATCACGTTCTGATTGAAAAAAATTAAAAAATAAAGTAAAATAATTTTATGGAGAGATGGCCGAGTGGTTTAAGGCGCACGCCTGGAACGCGTGTTGGGCGCAAGCTCTCGCAGGTTCGAATCCTGTTCTCTCCGCCAAAACCAATATTTTTTTGAAAAATCCTTGACTTTTCGAAAAATATCAGTTAGAATAGTAAGGTAATTTTGCACGAGTGGTGGAATTGGTAGACACGCTAGTCTTAGGAACTAGTGCCAATTGGCGTGAAGGTTCAAGTCCTTTCTCGTGTACCAGAAATTATTTTTAAAAAACAGTCTTCGAAAGAAGCTGTTTTTATTTTGTAATTTGATCCGACCTTGCAAAAGTGATATAATTTAAGTATGAGCATTAAGAATAATTTAACGAAAACTGCTCGCAAAGTTTTGCCAAAATCGGCGCTTGTTGGGCTTGAAAGAACTTATCGAAAATCTCGCGCAAAAGTAGTTGCGGCGCGTTATGGAAACCCTGCTCGTGATTTAAGAGTGATTGCTGTAACTGGCACAAACGGAAAAACAACTACTGTTAATTTTCTTAATGAAATCTTGAAAGAAGCGGGCTATCGAACTGCAATGTTTTCAACAGCAAACATCGAAATCGCAGGTAGCCAAACCGTGAACGATACGAATTCCACCACGGCGACGGTTGCCCGGCTTCAAAAATTCTTCCGCGATGCAAAAAAAGCCGATATCGAGTTCGCGCTGATCGAAGCCACTTCACACGCGCTTGACCAATATAAATTCGAAGGCGTGCCGATCGAGATGGCGATTATGACAAACCTCACGCAAGATCATCTTGATTATCACAAAACAATGGAAAATTACGCTGCGGCAAAAGCCAAACTTTTCGAAATGCAACCACGCTTTATCGTCCTAAATACTGATGATAAATATTTTGATTATTTTAATAAATTTAAAGCTAGCGAGCAAAAAATAACCTATGGTGAAAGCGATTCAGCAGAAGTTAAAATTAAAAGCTTTAAACTTTACAAAAAAGGCAGTGAAGCTAAGTTGCGAATTGACAACAATGTTGAGCTTGAAATCGCTACAAATCTTCCGGGAGAATTTAACATTTATAATATGACTGCGGCGGCGGCGGGTGCGTATCTTTTAGGGATTTCACTCAAAGATATCCAAGAGGGAATCGCTAATCTTGAAGGTGTATCTGGACGATTCCAATATGCAACATCAGATCTTCCTTTCGAAGTTGTGGTAGATTATGCTCACACACCTGACGCACTTGAAAAACTTCTTCAAACTTCAAAGAAAATCACTAAAAATCGGACTATTCTGGTTTTTGGCGCTTGTGGCGATCGCGATCGCGAGAAACGCCCAATTATGGGGAAAATTGCACAAGATTTAGCCGACCGAATTATTATCACTGATGAGGAAAATTACACCGAAGACGCCACACAAATTCGCGAAGAAATCATCTCCGGAATCTCGAAAAAGAACAACAAACTCCCAGCAAATATCCAAGAAATTCCAGATCGAAAAGAAGCAATTCGAAAAGCTTTACAAATTGCAGGCAAAGGTGATATTGTGTTAATTACAGGTTTAGGGCATGAAGTTTACCGTGTAATTAACGGCGAAAAAACACCTTGGAACGACACAGAAATTGTGCAAAAAATTACAAAAGAAATCTTCAAAAAATAGCAAAAAATCGCTCAAATCGAGCGATTTTAATTTTCGAAAATAAAAACCGTTCTTTTGAACGGCTTAATTTTAAATAGCTTGGTTGTCTAGTCGATCGACAAACGATCTAAAGTTAGTGTCTGAAGGTTTACTTCTTCGAATATACAAATTTGCAATTTGCCCCTCAAGAAGTGCATTTTCAGCCTCTTTAAGATTGTTGTCATTTAACTCAAAAAAGAAAATCTTTCTACGAAGAACCCCAATCGGTTGATTAGTCTCGATTTCAAGGATTAATTCCCCAAAATTAGAGTTATCTTTAAGCAAATAGGACTTTTCAGGCTCTTTAACTCTTTCAGTACAAAGAGTAGCAGCTATCCAAAAAAATAAATCAGTTTTTCCAAATCTATTCAAAAGTGCTTTTTCCATTTCTTCCACCCCTTTTCGAAAAGTATTTAAATTTTAGCACACTATTGATTTTTTTACAAATATGATTTAAAACAATCTTAAGTACATTATTAAAAGTAATAAGTGAAAATAAAAACCATCAAAATAACACCATTATACTAGTATTGATCGGTCTAATTGCTATAATTTTCGTACCAGTAGTTATATTCTTTATTAGAAAATCAATAAAAATTCAAAAAAATCTAAATTTCAAAAATAGAAATAGGTCCTGCATTTGGGGCTTATTTTTGTTATAGATTGGTAAATTTAATATTTTCAAAAACAAAAACTGCAAAAGTATAAGCTTTGCAGTTTTTATAATTATTTAGATTTAAAGTAATCAATTTCTTTAATCACATCAAGAAGTGCATTTGCGCGCTTGGTTTCATCCTCGATCATTCGAGCAGCATTATAAGCTGGCTCAATTAAAGTATTATCATCACTTGAGCGAAGAAGCAAAAGATAAATGTCGAACTTTTCTTCATTCGAAACTGTTAACTTATCAACCAATGGACGCAAAGCTTCAAGTGCGTAACCTTTAATTGTATCCAAGTCTAAGCCACCAAAGCTTGGTATTGCAGTCTGCTGAGGTTGCTCAGTAACTGGTTGATCTTCTTCTGTAGCTGGAATCTCAACTTGGTTTAAATCTTCATATTGGAGTTCATCAGTGTTTTGATTATCGTCAGAATTATCCGAAGATCCGCTAACACCAGAAAGAATCTTAGCGAGCTCTGGGTCGTCGCTAACTGGCATTTTGCTTGTTTGATTCATATCAATTTCCATAACCCACCTTTATATTTAATTGACTTTACTTTTTATTAATTATATTGTATCATAGAATCAAAGCATAATCAAGATTATTTTTTCGGAAGGGTGGAAAATGTTAGATAATTTTAATTTATTGGTTCAGCGCGATCCTCAAAATGCGCTTTTAGTTGCCAGTGAGCAGTGGAAGCAGGCACTTTTTCAAGCTGAAGTTATTTCACCAGAACACGATGGCCGTGAAATTAAAAATATTGTTATCACAGGAATGGGTGGCTCAGCTTTAGCTGGCTTAATTTTAAAAAAATGGCTTGAAAATAAAATAAATTTACCAATCGAGATCAATCGAAATTATACTTTACCAAAAAGCGTTTCGAAAAATACTTTAGTGATAGCTAGCTCATATTCCGGAAATACAGAAGAATCAATTTCAGCATTAAATCAAGCAATTGAAATTGGTGCACAAGTTACCACAATTTCTTCGCACGGCAAAATGGAAGAAATTGCTCGCAAAAATGAAATTGCTCATGTTAAATTACCAACAGGTCTTCAACCACGAATGGCAGTGATTTATAATTTTCGCGCTTTAACAAAAATTTTGGTAAATTTTGGAATTATTTCAAATGAAAAGCACGAAGAAATCGAACATTATGCCGATTTTTTACGAAAGGAAAGTGAATCCTGGGTGGCGAATATCTCAACCGAGAGAAACTATGCCAAACAATTAGCGCTTTATTCGGCAGGGCGAAGTGCAGTATTTTTGAGTTCAAGTGAATTTTCACCACTGGCTTATAAATGGAAGATTTCTTGGAATGAAAATGCTAAAAATGTTAGCTTTTACAACGAATATCCAGAGTTTAATCACAATGAATTTATTGGTTGGAGCTCGCACCCAGTTGAAAAACTCTTTGCAATTTTTAATCTTCGAAGTAATTTAGATCATCCGCGAGTGCAAAAGCGTTTTGAAATTTCAGATAGACTTTTAAGCGGAAAACGCCCAGCTGCACGAAATATCGAGCTTAAAGGCTCAACTTATCTTGAACAAGTTCTTTGGGGCTCAATTTTAGCAGATTTCGTAAGTATTTATCTTGCAATTTTGAATAATGTTAACCCGACACCAGTGGAATTAATTGAAAAACTTAAAGTTGAATTAGTGAAATAATAAATTTAAAAAACTGCTATTAACTTAAAATGGCGGTTTTTATTTTTGAAAATAAAAAAGCCAGCTTTTTTACTGGCTTAAAGAGGTTATTCTTCCAGATTAGTTAAATTTAAAGTTTTAAGCTTAAATAATATATAACCTAATATATAGCTAGATTGGATAATAACAGCTATAGGAATTATTAAAGTCATCTTAAAAAAGACACCCAATAATAAGACAATTGCCACAATAATCCACCAGTATGTAGAATCTTTCGGATAATCATCAGGGTTATCCAAATCATTTTTAAAAATTATCTTTATTAACCCTAAAATAAATCTTGGAAGAAAATATAACATACCTGTCAATATACTATACCCAAAAAGTACAAGTTGTACTACAAGATAGCTACCTTCTGAAATTCTTGATTTAAAAATTAATAAGATTGCCGCAGCAATTAGTGAAAATGTATAAACAAAAATAAGCAGAGAAATTATCTTTTTCATATCTTAACCTCATTTCTAAAAGAACTATCTATAAAAAGATTTTTCCATTATAACAAAACTTAAAATTAAAGTCAATAAATACGAAAAAAGCCCGCAAATGCGAGCTACTTTCGTGGCGGAGAAGGGGGGATTCGAACCCCCGATACGGTTGCCCGCATACACGATTTCGAGTCGTGCGCCTTCAACCACTCGGCCACCTCTCCAATATTTATATTTTATCACATATTAGATATTAAATAAATATTTATTTTGCTGAATAATATATATAACCAGATTGAAGGTTACCAAGCAACTTATCAACAGTCACAAATTGATAACCTTGAGAACTTAAATTCTGTAAAATACATGGAACCGCTTCAACTGATGTTCGGTGAATATCATGCATTAAAACTATTGCACCAGGGCGTGCGTTCGAGATTGCTCTATTACAAACAATATTCGAATTTCTATCTGCCCAATCGCGAGTATCAACAGACCATAAAATCGAACTCATTCCAAGATTAGAAGCAACTCATTGCACGGCCGCATTAGTTGCACCATATGGAGGCCTAAGTGTGGTAGGTTTTACACCTGTAATTCCTTGCAAAATATTGTTAGTTGAAGATATTTCATTTTGAACTTGTTCGGGAGATAGACCTGGTAGAGAAGGATGAGACCAGGTGTGATTACCAATTTGATGTCCATTATCAAAAACTCGCTTTACAATAGAAGGATGTCTCTGAGCACTTGGCCCAATCATAAAGAAAGTTGCCTTCGCTTTATAACTTTGAAGATAAGAAAGGAGTTTATCGGTATATATACCTGGTCCATCATCAAAAGTTAAAGCAATACATTTTGAGCAATCTTTATCAAGAAGCGGAGATTTAGAAGTTAATGGTGTTATCTTTTGAACTTTTTTCGAATTTTGCACATCAGGAACTTCGAATATTTTTCTTGAAAAATCATTTTGCAAGAAATTAGAAATTTCTGAAACTTTAATTTGAAATTGAACCGAAGAAAAATTAGAAGGAATAATTTGACCTTTAGAAAAAGGGAAGTCAATCGTTTGTTTATCTAATATTATTATATTTTCGAAACTTTCAAAATCTAAATCATTCAAAATTTCGTTCGAAAATTCTTTTTTACTATTTTTTAAATAGTCTTGAATTTTATTTTTAATAATTTCTAAAATGCTAGATTTATCTTTTTCTTTATTGTTTAAAAAATCACTAAACTTTATAATTTCTCCATTTTTAGCATTGAAAGTCCAAAATAAATTTTGATCATTCAAATTAGCTCCATGGGTATCTTGTTTGATTGAAATTAAAATTGAAATAGCATCATCGTTATTATAATAAACTTGATAGCTAATTCTTTCAGTTGAAATATTTTCGAAAGTTGATTTTTTTGCATCATCTTTAAAAGTATCATCAATTTCTTGAATTTTATTATTTATAAAGTCATTAATTTTATTATTCTTCGTAACGGGTACTTCTAATAAAACATCTTCTTTAGAATTTTTTCTTTCAATAAATTTCGAACCAATTCCATTATATTTCGAATCTTTAAAATAATAATTTGTAATATCTTGATTGTGTTTCTCTTCTACATTATGGCTAATTTTATTAAGAAATATAGCCCCACTCAATAAAAGTAATAAAATAATAATTGAAATATATATAATCTTATTATTTTTTCTTTTTTGTATCTTTCTAATCATAAAATGATTATATCACTAAAATAAAAAAAACACCAGATTGATCTGATGCTTTTTCTATGGTACACCTGGCAAGATTCGAACTTACGACCTTTGGCTCCGCAAACCAACGCTCTATCCAGCTGAGCTACAGGTGCATATGCTACTTTTCAGTAGCTAACTTTTGAAGTTCTTCTGCGCTAAGCAGACATTTAAATTTTAGCATATTTTTTAAAATATTGCAAGATTAAAGATTTATTTTTCGAATAATTTTATCAATTAAATCAAGTTTAACCTCTTCCATTGGCAGGCGAGCACCAATAATATCTGTAATTTTTTCACCATTTTCCTTTGGGAAGTAGATAATTGTGCTGGGCGAAAAGCGTTTTTTAGGCAAAAGAATAATAGCATAAGTATTTGTTTCTTTTCGAATACCAAAAGCTCGAAATTCACCATAGGAGTGAAAAGTTTCACCCATATAAACTCCGTGCGTCGAAAGACTGTAAGATATAATTTGAGTGTGATTTGATTTTCGAAGAGTTAAAATTCCAATGGCTGACACTATAATTAAAGCAAGAAAAGTCCAAGATTGATTCAAAATTGCAAAAAGACAAAATGCTAAAATAATAATTGAAAATATAACATACCAAGATTTATTTTTATCACCGATTATTAAGTCTTGAGCTTGCCAATTAACAATTTCTCGTTCTTCGGCAATATTTTCAGCTGGTGATTGATTATTTTCAACTTCACGAACTTGTGTATATTCTTCTGGATTAAAGGGTTTAACTTCTTCAAAAACAGGCTCGGTAAATTCTTTAGGGTTTTCAGCCATAAAACTACCCGCCTCAGGTGTTCGAAATTGTGATTCAGGCAAACCCGTTACGCGAGGAACGCCATTTCGGTTTTCATTGTCGAAATTCATAATATTTTTATTATAGCATAAGCTGTTTAAATTTACAAAAAATAAAAAAGATAAAACCCCACCAAACGGTGAGATTCTATCTTCTGGCGGAGAAGGAGGGATTCGAACCCTCGATACGTTTTACCGCATGCCGGTTTTCAAGACCGGTGCCTTCAACCACTCGGCCACCTCTCCAGATAAAAACCATTATAACATACTTTTTTTAAAAGCTCAAGTTATTTTTCTTGTTGAAGTAGATAAAATGCCCAAACTCTTCTCGCTCCATTTTTCTGCAGAATTTCTGCGATTGAGTTCAGAGTTGCGCCAGTTGTTCGAATATCATCAAGAATGACATAGATTTTATCTTGCGAAAGCCTCTCGCCGATAAATTTATAGGATTTTTTAGCTTGAATTTGACGAGTTTTAAAATCTGCACCTCGTTGTGAAGTTTTTTCAATTTTTTGAACAATTTGTATTTTCTGAACATCAAGCATATCCGAAAGATTTTTCGCCAGCATCTCGGTATGGTCAAATCCACGCTCACGAATATGACTCGATAGTGTCGGGACGGGAATTAAAACTATTTTATCACGATTTTGAAGGATAACTTCTTTCGAAAGTAAGAAATCAGCAAAAAGCCGCGCTAAAGGTTGGCAATTTTGTCGCTTGCTCTGAAGTTTAAACTCATCAACCATTTTTTGAAGCTCGCCAGAACGCTCCGACAGATAAAATTCTTTCGAAATCACAGAATTCGGTTTCGAAAGAATTTTTCCAAATCCACAATAACTTTTAAAGCACTTTTCACAAATAGGACTACTAAGTTTTCCACAAAAATAACACCTTTCAGGAGCGAATGAATCTAAAACTATTTCGTATATGCTTTTCTTCATAAAAAATCGTTTCTACCCCTTGATTATACAGCAAAAGTGCGGTATAATAAAGTAAATTAAGCCTATTTAGTAATTAATGTGGAGGAAAAATGGCTAGAAGACAAAATGATGATAGCTTTTTGAATGATGAGCTCGAAGCTGCTTTCAACTTTGGTGATGATCTAATGGAAACTTCAAAAGACGAAGCTTTTACAGAATCTGAACAAATTGAAATGGCTGAAGAAGAGAATGAACTTCCAGGTCAGCTCGCTGTTGATGTTTATGAAACAGAAGATAAACTTTTTGTGAAAGCGCGAACTGCAGGCGTGAATAAAAATGACTTAGATGTTTCACTCTCAGACGGAACTTTAACAATTAGCGGTAGCTTAAATCCTGGTGATCAAGAGGGAATTATTGCTCATCATGCTCAAGAATGTTACTGGGGAGAATTCAGTCGAACGTTAACACTTCCAGTTCCAATCAAGGAAGATGAAGTTGAGGCGATGTTGAAAGATGGAATTCTAACAATTAGCTTTACAAAGCTAAAAACTCAAGCAACACGAATTAAAGTTCTATAGATCTAAAAATCTCGAATTAACCGTTCGAGATTTTTATTTTTACATCATATTAAGCCTAATATAAAAGAGACCTTACATAAAAGTCTCTTTTATAGTTTTTACCAATTCTAGTTTTTATTAGTGATTGAACCAATAACAAAGTTAACGATAGCGTAAGCTAAGATAGCGATGACAAGACCGATAATAGCATACATAATTGTATTTTTAGCATTTTGAACAGCTCCAGAATCACCGCTCGAAAGGACATATCGGATACCACCGTAAATAAGCATGATCACGCTAAGAATACCGATAATGAAGAGCATAATATTAATTGCTGTTGTGAAAATTGGCGAATCTCCATCAAACAAGCTTGTTGGACCACCATTCTCTTCCTGAACACCTTTAGCACAGCTATCGGCAGATTTTAAACCACCAGTAACTTTACAATCAGCAGCATAAGCTGGAATTGTTGCAAATGTAGTAGCGCCAACAGTGAATATTGTTGCGGCAGTCAATAAAGCCATCTTTACAATATTTTTCATTTTAAAATATATTTCCTTTCTTAAATTATATATACTTAAATTATATCAAATTTTTACTATTTTGCAAGTATTTAATTATTAGCCGTTTCACGCTGAATAGAATTGAGCGTGAAATTATACGACTACCGACCGCTTCCTGAAACCGTATTAATAACA
>JABCOZ020000008.1 GCA_013333405.2 Candidatus Saccharimonadota bacterium
CGAAGTTTATCTACACGGAATGGTTCTTGATGAGCACGGCCAAAAAATGAGCAAATCAAAGGGAAATGTAATCAACCCAATGGACGTAATTGCTGAATATGGCTCCGATGCTTTCCGCCTTGGAATTATCGCAGCACGTTCAGCAGGGCAAAACCAAGCATTTTCGAAAAACAAAGTTATCGCTGGGTGAAATTTCTGCAACAAACTTTGGAATATTTCACGGTTCATTTCAGAAAAAGTTGGCGATATTAAGAGTGAAAAACGCCCCGAAGCTTTCTCGCCAGCAGATCACTGGATCGTAAGAGAACTCGACCGTGCAATTTCAGAATTAGATAATCACATGCAAAATTACCGTTTTGCCGAAGCTTCTGAAACTGTTTATCACACAATTTGGAGCACAGTTGCCGATTGGTATATCGAAGCATCAAAAACACAACAAAATCCTGAACTTCTTGCTTGGGTTTTGGAAACTTGTTTGAAGATTGCACATCCAATCGCACCTTTCGTAACCGAAACTATCTGGCAAACTTTGCCTTGGACTGAGGGAATTCTTGCAAATGAAAAACTTGCCGAATCGCTAAAGTTTAACGAATTCGAAGCGCTTCAATTTGAACGAATTCAAGATTTGGTTGGTGAAATTCGCTTAATTACGGCTGAACTTCCAGGCAAAAAACGCTACAATTTGGTTTTCGAAAAAGATGAGCTAATCGCGAAAAATGCCGAGACAATTCGCCACCTTTCACGCGTACCGGAAATCGTTCAAACAGATGCGCCGCACGGATTCAGTCTTGCCGCCAGCGGTTTGGGTGCATACCTTGATGTTCCAACTAGCGTTCTAGCCGAATATAAAACTGAATTAAACGAACGAATCGAAAAGATTTCGAACGAGATTAACTTGCTCGAAAAACGACTTTCGAACGAGAACTATGTTTCGAAGGCACCAGCGCATTTGGTTGAAGAAACCCGCGAAGAATTCTCAAATAAAAAAGCCGAACTTGAAAAAGTTAAAAAAGCGCTTGAAATTTTATAGAATTATAAAACTTTCTTGACTTATCTGATAAAATTTGTTAAAATATTCAAGATGATTACTAAAGAGAATAAAGAGAAGGCAATCGCTTTGACTCAGGTTTCAAAGAATGACGTTGGTTCGCCACAGGCGCAAGTGTCAATCTTGACGGCTCGTATCAAAGAAGTGACGGAACACCTTCAATCAAACAAGCACGACTTCATGGCTCGTCGCGGTTTGATGCAAATGGTTGGTCGCCGTAAAAAACTTCTAAAATATCTTGAACGAAAAGATTTTGAAGCCTACAAAGCTGTTGTTTCTAAATTAGGTTTGCGAAAATAATTTCAAAACCGTAAAATCGCCACGCTTAATTGCTTGGCGGTTTTATTTTTGCTAAATTCACTCAAAAATGCTATAATAAAAGAGTAAAATTAACGCCAAATGTGTGGTAGAAATTATTTTCGAAAGATTTTCGAGGAGAATTCCTGCAACTCATTTGGCAGAAGGAGCAAATATGATTCATAAAATGAACTTGCAAGATAAATATTTTGATTTTATTAAAAATGGAACAAAAAGAGTTGAATTAAGATTAAATGACGAGAAACGACAACAGATAAAAATTGGTGACTCAATCGAGTTTAGCAATGAAAAAGATAAATTCACAGCAAAAGTTATTGGATTATTGAAATATAAGGACTTTAAAACTCTTTTCAATGATTTTGGAATTGAAATTCTCGCAGACAAAACAATGACAAAAGAAGAACTTTTAGATGTTCTTGGTGAATTTTATACACCAGAAAAACAAGAAAGGTTTGGTGTCCTCGGAATTAGAGTAGAACTATAAAATTAAAAATACCCGAATTGGGGATTTTAGTTGCTATAAAATTTTTCCATTATAGACAAATTCTTTATATTTTCCATTATAATATTCAGAATTCAAAACTTGGGCTAATTTCCAGTTATATTTTTTAATAATTGAGATGAACATATCAACTTTATATTCAGCAATAGAGATTAAAGGCTTATCTGTATTTAAAAATTTAAATGACTCCTTGATCAATTTAGATGCTAAACCCCTGTTTCTGTGTCTTTCATCAATAAATAGAGTTGAAATCTTAGCCTCCTTTTCATCTTTCTTCAAAATAACCAAGCCTACAAGTTTACAGCTATCATAAATTCCTATAATTTCTCTTTCTCCAGAAAAAATACCAGGAATATACTTAGTCCAAAAATGTTCAAAATGCTTTGGATAGTCTTTTGTTATCCAATCAGTCACAACATAAGAATCAGAGGCAAGTTTTGAGAATTTTATTTTATCGGTTTGAACTAAAGAAGAAGCATAAACTAGGTTAAAATCAGAATTTAGCCTTTCAAGCCTAAATGCATAAATACCAAGCTTTTCTTTATTCTTTGGATAAATTTTTCTTAAAACTTTAATAGCACTATTCATATCCATATCTGGAATTATCAAATTAGAATCAATATTCTTAAATAATTCGTTAAAATTTCTGAATATTAGAATATCTGTAACTTTAACTTTACTTCCCCTAAAATCAATGACATCACCAATCGAAATTAATTTAATTTGGGGATAGCCAACCCTAATTTCGTATTTTTTATCACCTTTTTCAAGATAACGCAAATATTTTTCTTTAATTTTTAATCTATAAGTTTTCATCTGTTTTTCTCCTTTTGTAAAGTTCTTTTATAGCAAACTAATTAAACTTTATCACAAGAATCTCAAAAAATCAATTAATAAATAATTTTTGCTAAATTCACTAAAAAATGTTATAATGAAATAGTAAAATTAACGCTGAATGTGTGGTAGAAATTATTTTCGAAAGCCTTTTCGAAGAAGATTCCTGCAACTCATTTGGCAGAAGGAGAAGATATGATCATAAATCCAACCGGGAAGAAATTAATTTCGGTTAGCACTGATTTTTTGGGACGAAAATTAACGCTAGAAGTTGGTAAAGTTGGTTTTCGTTCAACTGCAAGCGTTATCGTAAAATATGGCGAAACTGTTGTTTTAGGAACGGTTCAATTGGGCTCGAAACCAGTAGTGCTAGATTATTTTCCACTTTCAATTGATTACGAAGAGAAATGGTACGCGAGCGGACGAATTTCTGGCTCAAGATTTATCAAGCGCGAAGGTCGCCCAAGTGATGATGCAATTTTGATTGGCCGATTAATCGATCGCCCAATTCGGCCTTTGTTTCCAAAAGGTTATCGCGAAGAAGTTCAGGTTGTTACAACCGTTCTTTCGGCTGATCCAGAATTTCGACCAGATATGATTGCAATGATTGCGGCTTCGAGCGCGTTGCATCTTGCCGGAGTTCCGTTTGATGGCCCAGTTGCTGGTCTTCGGATTGGTAAAATTAACGAGGAATTTAAAGCCTTCTTAAGTCCTGAAGAACAAGAAAAATCTCCACTCGATTTGGTTGTTGCTGGAATCGAAAGCGGTATCACAATGGTTGAAGCTGGGGCAAACGAAGTTCCTGAAGAAGAAATTATCGCAGGGCTAGCTTGGGCTTACGAAAATTTCCAACCAGCAATTAAACTTCAAAATGAATTACGTGCAAAATATATCGAAGCAGGTTATTTTGAAGAGCGCGTTTTTGAATTAGTTTTGCCAAATGAAGAAATTTTGAAAGAAGTGGAAGAGTGGACAGACGGAAAATTCGATTCGAAAATTCGTGAGGCTTATCCAAAGTATAATCAAAATATTGCCGAGATTCGCGAGAAGTTCCACGCAGAAATGCTTGAAAAATTCGGCGAAGAAGTGTATCAAGAAATTCGAAAAGAATATGAAGAAGCATTCACTTTGGCGGCTCATAAAGCAGTTCGAAAGGGAATTATCGAAGATGGTGAGCGACCAGATGGCCGTGAGTTAGATGAAATTCGACCACTTTCAAGCGAAATCGACTTTTTACCACGCGCACACGGTTCAAGTCTCTTTACTCGTGGCGTAACTCAAGCAATGAACATCGTTACACTCGCGCCACTTTCATATTCGCAATTGGTTGACACAATGGAGTTCAACGAAATTGAACGCCGATATATGCACCACTACAATGCGCCTGGATATACTGTTGGTGAACCTCGCCGACTTGGTTCACCTGGTCGTCGCGAAATTGGTCACGGATATTTAGCTCAGCGCGCACTTGAAGCCGTTTTACCAAGCGAAGAAGATTTTCCTTACGCAATTCGTAGCGTAACCGAAATTATGAGTCAAAATGGTTCAACTTCAATGGCGGCAACTTGTTCAAGTTGTATGGCTTTAATGAGCGCCGGTGTGCCTTTGAAAAATCCTGTTTCAGGAATCGCAATGGGATTGATGATGGATGGCGAAACACCTTACATTCTGAGCGATATTGCCGACGCCGAAGACTTTGCTGGTGATATGGACTTCAAATGTACGGGTTCGAAAAACGGAATTACGGCACTCCAGATGGATATGAAAGTTCATGGTTTGCCAGTTTCAGTTCTCGAAAAAGCAATCCTAACTTCACGAAAAGGTCGCGAACATGTTTTGCGCCACATGTTAAGTGTAATTTCTGAGCCTAAAAAAGACCTTTCACCATATGCACCACGGATTGAAAAGATTAAAATTAATCCCGAAAAAATCGGTGCAATCATTGGTAAAGGTGGTGAAACAATCAATAAGATTACATCTGAAACTGGTGCTGAGGTTGATATTAAGGAAGACGGCTTGATCACAATCGCGAGCTCAAATGCTGAACAGATTGAAAAAGCACTAAACTGGATTAAATCATTGGTTGAAGAACCTGAAGTTGGCAAAATCTATCGCGGAAAAGTCGTTTCAATTAAAGACTTTGGTGCTTTCGTAAACATTCTTCCTGGGATTGATGGAATGCTTCACATTTCACAAATATCTGAAAAACGAACCGAAAAAGTTACAGATGTTTTAAGTCAAGACCAGGAAATTTGGGTAAAACTAGATAAAATCGACGAAAAGGGCCGGCTTAATCTTACGATGAAAGGTATAAAACAGTAATAGCTAAAGTATTCTAAACCCAAAAGATTTTTGTAACAATCTTTTATAGATAGATATTTTTCTAATTAAATTTACAATTCTTGTAATGCTTGAACTAATTAATGCTATGTGTTATTATACATCAAGTGTGAAAACACATAGCATCTACTCTTATAATAATATACAGAAAGTTTAAAAATTTTGATACTTTTAATTTTTTAACTGTTCTATGTGAAAAATATAATAAATAAGGAGGCTTTCGAAATGTTTGAACCTTTAGTACCTAAATTGACACCGAGAGAAGATTTATGGGAAACTGCACAAGCTCTAAAAGTATTAGCTTTTAGTGATTTAAGATATACAGATGAAGAAGAATGGCTTAAAGCAATCAAACATGAGCCATATCCACGCCCTGAGAATACAAATACCGAAGAGTAGAGTAGCCTCAAGACCCACTTTGTGGGTCTTTTTCATGTTTTTTATAAATAATAGTTAAATATAAAAGATGGATCATTTGAACCATCTTTTAGCTTACTTACAAGATATGTGAACTCATATCATTTCAGAGTGCTGAATGTCAGCCAATCTTCAATGAGTTTTTTATTTGGCGGAGGATGGGAGATTCGAACTCCCGCTCCAGGTTTCCCCAGACTAACGATTTAGCAAACCGTCCCCTTCAGCCACTTGGGTAATCCTCCAATATTTCTATTTTATCAAATTTTGCCAAAAAACACAAGAGCATTGACAAAAAACCATTTTTTTGATATAATATGCCTATTATGAAGAATTTAAAACAAGTTTCGAAAATCTCAATTAGCGGATTTATCGCTTCAACTTTTCCATCAGCATTTTTAGCGCTTAATGCTTTTGCAACAGGGAATATGTTTAGCGGTGGCGTTCAAGGTGGAGCAGATAAAGGCCGCGGCGAAGGTGTTCCTACTCAACTTTTTGGTGAGGGCAATACTGGAATTTTCACCCAAATGATTAATATGATGCTTTTCGCGGTAGGAATTCTTAGCGTTGTTATGCTAATCTATGGCGGTCTTCGCTACATTCTCTCAAACGGAGATTCGAAAAAAGTTGATGCTGCAAAAAATACCATCCTTTACGCAATTGTTGGCTTAATTATAGCGATGCTTTCTTATGCAATTATAAACTTTATTATTAGCTTATTTACGGGAAGTACAGGAGCTGGATTTGGCGGCGGTTCAAATGGAGCAAACGGTATTCCACCAACAAATGTTTAGATTTTCGAAAAATAAAAGACAGTTGAAGTGGCTGTCTTTTTTGAATTTTTGAAATAGTTCTTGCCTAAAAATTATATATAGCAGCTTCCTAATTAATTTTGCTGATGTTTTTAAGGAAGAACTCCAACTGTTCAGAAAAATAGCACCACTTACTTTTGATGAGTTTTCGGGCGAAACTGTATTAGATCACTACCTAGTC
>JABCOZ020000009.1 GCA_013333405.2 Candidatus Saccharimonadota bacterium
GCTTGTCTAAGCACCACCAGTTAGCAGATTAATAAATCCTCCTAAATCAGTACTCTTAATGGCAGATTCAACAACCTCTTTCAAATTTCCCGCATTAGCGAGAGGGATTGGCACATGCGCTAAGAATCTAAAAATTATTAAAAGACCAACCACTCCAAAGACACGCTTTTGCATATCTTTATTTTTCATCGATTTAACTATTATTTTCCAATTCATAATAACTATTTTACCATACTTTCAATCTTATTTAAAGATTCATTTTCTATTTAATTAAAAAATACCCAACTATTAACATCGCTAATAAAATTCTATACCAACCAAATATTCGAAAGTCGTTATCCTTAAGATAATTCACCAGAGATTTTATAACAAACATTGAAACAATAAATGTTAAAATTAAAGCAACTGATAGGTAGAAAATCTCAGTATTAGAATATTTAAAGCCATGTTTAACAATCTTAAGCATACTCGAACCTAGCATAATAGGAATGCCCATAAAAAATGAAAATTCTACTGCGATTTTTCTTGAAACTCCCGTCAATAGTCCACCAATTATTGTCGATCCACTTCGAGAAGTTCCAGGAATAAGTGCTAAAATTTGGTATCCACCAATTTTAAGTGCATCCAAATAAGTCATCTCTCCAAAACTTTCAATTTTTGGCTTTATATTTTTATTTTTTCGAAATTGCTCTATAACAATAAACAAAATACCGTAAACCATCAACATCGCTGAAATAACCCACATATTTTCGAAATATTTTTCTATAAAATTATTAAATAGTATCCCCATAACTCCTGCAGGAATTGCGCCAATTAATATTTTTTTCCATATTTCAATTGTACTCTTTTTTTCACGACAATTTTTGTGTTTATCAAAAGGATTTAGCTTAGACCAATAAGTAAAAATAACTGCCATTATAGCTCCGAGCTGAATAACAACCATAAATACAGATTTAAACTCACTCGAAAAATTAAGCTTGGCAAATTCATCAAATAGTAGCATGTGGCCAGTACTTGAAATAGGCAGCCATTCAGTAACGCCTTCAATTATACTAACTATGACAATTTTAAATAATTCCAAAATATCCATAACTCTAACATTATATCATGCTTTTGGTTAAATTAAAATAACAACAAATTTGATTATTTTAGACAAAAATAAAGAACACCCCTTTTGGAGTGTTCTTTGAATTATAAACTATTATTTGATGATGTTTGTAACAACACCAGCACCAACAGTTCGTCCACCTTCACGGATAGCAAAGTTCAAACCTTGTTCCATGGCGATAGGTGCTTGCAATTTAACTTTGAAAGTTACATTGTCACCAGGCATAACCATTTCTTTGTCAGCTGGAAGTTCAACTTCACCAGTAACGTCAGTTGTTCGGAAGTAGAATTGTGGTTTGTAACCCTTTGAGAATGGAGTGTGTCGTCCACATTCATCTTTCTTCAAGATGTAAACTTCAGCTTCAAATTCTGTGTGTGGAGTAATTGTGCCAGGAGCAGCAATAACTTGTCCACGCTCAATTTGATCTCGGTCAATACCTCGAAGAAGAAGACCAGCGTTGTCACCTGCTTGACCTTGATCAAGAGATTTTTTGAAAGCTTCAATACCAGTAACAACAGTTTTTTGTGAATCTTTCAAACCAACAATTTCAACTTCGTCGTTAAGTTTAACAACACCTTGTTCGATTCGTCCAGTAGCAACTGTACCACGTCCTTTGATTGAGAAAACGTCTTCGATAGGCATCAAGAATGGTTTGTCCATATCGCGAACTGGTTCTTCGATGTATGAGTCCATAGCATCAACCAATTCCATAATAGCGTCTTCGTATTTTTCATCACCTTCAAGAGCTTTAAGAGCTGAACCTTTGATGATTGGAGCGTTGTCGCCATCAAATCCATTTGCTGAAAGAAGTTCACGAACGTCCATTTCAATCAATTCAACAAGTTCTTCGTCGGCCATATCCATTTTGTTCAAGAAAACAACAATCTTAGGCACACCAACTTGTTTTGCCAAAAGAACGTGTTCACGAGTTTGTGGCATAGGACCATCTGTAGCTGCGATACAAGAACAGCACCATCAACTTGAGCGGCACCAGTAATCATGTTTTTAACATAGTCTGCGTGTCCAGGCATGTCAACGTGAGCATAGTGTCGGTTCTTTGATTCGTATTCTTGGTGAGAAGAAGCAATCGTAATACCACGAGCTTTTTCTTCTGGAGCGTTGTCGATTTGATCGTACGCGATTGGTTTGTTAACTTCTGATGGAAGTCGTTTTGCAAGAACTGCTGTGATAGCCGCAGTAAGAGTTGTTTTACCGTGGTCAACGTGTCCCATAGTACCAACGTTTACGTGTGGCTTTGAGCGGTCAAATTCTGCCATTTTTAGAATTTCTCCTTTTATTAATAATATTATGCGCGTCGCACGAGTCACTGTTTTAGCAAAACACACGACGCGACGCTACCTATAATTATACCTAATTTGTAATATTTTGTAAAGAGTTTTTATAAAAATTATTTTGAAGCTTTATAAAGCCCTTCATGTCGCTGATTCTCATAAATCAAAGTCGGAATACTTTTCGTTTTAATCTCATCGTTCACAATTCGCAAATTTTCCTTAACACGATTCAAAATTTCTTCACTTTTTGCCTTTTTCGAAATTTCTTCAATTTGAAAATCCGAATATCCCGCATTTTTTAGCCAACCTTGCAGAATTTTTTCAGTTTCTTCGGTTGTGGTTGCGGTTTGGTTTTCGCCGTTAAATTTCTCTTGGAATAAAATTCCTTTTTCGTCCTTTTCGATAAAAATCTTCTCAACAATCATCCATTCGGCTGAAATCTTCTCACCATTTTCAGGTTGAGTACCTCGCACAGCTTCAATATACTTAGTAATAAAATCAGAATTCTTGAATTTTCCAGGAATTGGATACGGTAAAAGATACGTTTTATGCGTCTTAAAGAAACCGCTATTTTTTTGATTTATAAACGAACGTCGGCAAACAATACAACCAGGGTCGAAAATATCAACCGCTACGCTTGCATCTTTCGAAACTTCATTCGAAAATTCACCACGATAAGTTGAATTCTTCACGACATAATCTTGCGCATTCCAACTTCGAAACTTCGCGGGCATCGCATTAAAGATTTGTCCCCAATCTGTAAACCATGAAACTATTGGACTTTCCGTATTTCCGCCATCAATTGAACAAGCCTCGGTTGAATTTAACGCACAAGAAGCTGGTCGTTGAATATCGCAAGTTCCAAAAACAAATAGGGCTAAAGCCGACTTAATCACTGTTAAAACTGACCAAACGGTAATCAAAACAATCAAGCCAGCTACCGCTTCAATCGCCCAAGAAACCGGTTTTACCCATTTTTTGTGCTTTACAATTACTTTTCGAAGAATTGAATTTTTAATTTCGTCTTTAAAATTTGAGTCACAAGCACGCAAAGTTACTCTTCGCGAAAAACAATGCATCGATTTTTTAAACATTTGATTGATTGATTTTGCTTGTTTTTTAAAGCCAAACAACTTCAAAGCAGGCGTAAATAGCCAAATAATCAATAAAATTATAAATGCAGCGATACAAATCATTAACTAAAAATCCTTTCTAAAACTTCTTTCAATTTTGCAACATCAGCTTCAGTATTGTGCAAGCCAATTGAAATTCGCACCAAATGTGGTAGTTTTCGAACTTCTTTCAAATAATAATGCGCGCAAAAATAACCGCTCCGCACCATGATCCCTTCGTCGCTCAAAGCTTGCGCAATTAAATGCGCGTCAAGTTCATCGTGATAAAAACTAATAACTGGCGCTGGTTTTTTGTTAATTACATGCACACCTTTTTGCGTATTCAAGAACTCAAAAATTTCATCCGCAAACTTATCAATTTGTGAAGTTTTCTTTTGCTTTTTTAGCCAATTAATAGCTGTTTTTAAGGCAATAATTTCACCCCAAGCTTGAAGCCCTGGTTCGAAAAGTGCATGAATATGTTCGCCATCTAGCACCTCATAAGATTCTTTCGAAACGCCCGAAACCATTCCACCACCAACAAAAGAAGTTTTTACGAATTTCGCAAAATCTTTTCGAACAACCATAATTCCAAGACTCGCTGAATACATCTTGTGTGCGCTCGAAACGATCGCATCCGCTGGAACTTTTTGGAGTAATTCATAACTTGAACCTAGTGCTTGGGCCGCATCGATAATTACAAATCCGCCTTGTTTTTTAATTTTCTTCACTAGTTTTTTGATATTTTCGAGTCGTCGCCCATCAATATTCGAAGCCGCATTAACTACGACCAAAGCTTTCGAAAAATCATTTTCGAGCGAAATCGAACCATCTTCTTCACGTTCAAGAACGATTCGTTAAATTTGGTGGTTTTTAGCAAATTCAATTGTTGAAAGAAAAACCGAATTATGTTCAATCTCACTCGTTATAACTTTCGAAACAGGCAATTCAAGTTGTGAAAGCAATAAATTTAAACCATAGGTTGTGTTAAGTGTAAAACTCACAAAATAATCTTTTTCTTTTAGCTTTAATAAATCTAAAACCGCCTCGCGAGTTTCTTCAACCTTTTCATCAACTTTTCTACCCCAAGCGTATTTTACACGCTCGCCACAAGAGTTAAAATTCAAATAGTAATCATTTAAAGCATCCAAAACTGGATGTGGGCGCAAAGACTGGCACGCTGAATCAAAATAATGAGCATTTTCCGGCAAATATTTAAAATCGTCCAAAACTCAAACCTCCTTTTTTCGTTCTTACTATTTTATCATAAAAA
>JABCOZ020000010.1 GCA_013333405.2 Candidatus Saccharimonadota bacterium
CGCATTTTTACGTGGTTTCGAAGCTTTATCTGCACTTTTATTCCCCATATAAGCTGGCAGATTCGAGACTAAAGCTGTTCGAACGGCATAATAAGCGCATGAAAGTACCACCCAAAGCGTATCTGTTACAGCAAACATTGTGAGCGATTTTTCCGCATAGGCGATATTTGGATACCAGGCCATTACTAGCGCCCAGTTCGCTTCAACAAGGTTATCGGCAATCGTACCGAGAAAATTATCGAAAAACATTTTTTGAAGTTCTTTTTTAGTTTTTAGCATATTTAACTATTTTATAATTTTTCAAAATAAAAATCAATATTGAAAAACTTGCTTTAAAAGCTAAAAAATGATATAATAAAAATCCAAGAAAATTTTGGAGGTGCAGAAATGCAAGAATATTTTAAAACTGAAACAGCAACTATACCGTTAGCGTCAATGGAAAATCGTCGAATGGTTGCAAAAGATACTCGAAAGATTATCGAGCAAGCTTTTGCAAGCGGTGAGCCTTATGCTAATTTTGAGATTTTTCGAAATCTTTTCGATGTTGAAAAAATCTTGGATGTTCGAAGTGAATTTGTCCTTAAGATTAATATTGAAAAGTTTGGAAATCCGGTTGCAGCAGGACAACTTGTGCGAACTTATGCTACAGAAATTCACTATTTTAATTTTCGCGGAAAAAGCTTGACTGAAAAAATTGCTCGAGCTTGCGAATTTGAATCTAATTCTGGCAATGAAGACAAAATTCCGATTGAAATTAAAGAATATTTCGAAAAGATTTTGGATATCTTTTGTCAAATTATGCTTGACGAAGGAGTTGAAATTGCGAGCGGTTATGTAATGAATTTATTGATTAACCTTGCTGATCTTGCTGAATTACAGTAATTAACAAAAAGGCCTCTTTTGAGGTCTTTTATTTTTGCTAAATTATTGTTTTTTGATTTTTCGAAAATCGCCGGAATTTAAATCCTTCGGTAAAATATATGAGCCAAAAACTATTCTGTGTAGCTCTTGAACTTCATAACCTACAGCTGAGAAGGTTCGGCGAATTTGGCGGTTGCGCCCTTCACTCATAACTACTTTCCATTTTTTTCTCGAATCATCCAGCCGTTCAAGCCCGAGTTGCGATTTTCCGTCGGGCAGATTTATGCCAAAATCGGCAATCATTTGCTGGTGAATTGGTTGAAGCGATTTATCAAGCGAAACTAAGTATTCCTTAATTTTTCGAAATTTCGGGGGTGTCATCTGAAAGGCGAAATCACCATCGTTAGTTAAGAGCAGAAGTCCACTCGAATCTTTATCGAGCCGCCCAACAGGTTTTAGGGTGTGAAATTCTTTCGGTAAAATCGCATAAATCGTTTCGTTTTCGCCTTGCTTTTTTCGCGAACAAACAAAGCCACAGGGTTTATTAAAAAGTAAATAAATTTTTTCTTCTGGATTTTTTGAAATAATTTTTTCACCAAGTTTAATTGTGTCGTTATTTTCGAAACGCGCGCCGAGTTTGGCGGTTTTATCGTTGATTGAAATTCGTCCTTTTTCAATCAATTCATCTGCTTGCCTACGCGAAATTCCCAGCTGAAGAGCCAGGAATTTATTTAGGCGTTCTGTTTTTCGCTCCACGGTCTGCTAAGCTCCAAAAGGAGGTTGTTGCGGATTATTATTTAAGAGATCTTCATTTATTCCGCTCTTTAGGATGTCATTGATTTGGGAGGATAATATCTCTTCATCACTTCGATTATTCTCAACCGGTTGAACTACTCTCTCTCTATGAGCGGTTGTTGCAACTGGGTGTTGAGCTTGGGTCGTGGTTTGGGGTTGGTTTACGAAATCACTAATCGGTCGAGTTGGGGCTTCAATTGCTGATTGCTTTGGTGCTTCAAAATTACGAACTGGTACTGTTGCAACTTTTGGTTGGTTGAGTTGTACTGGTCGGGAAACTGGTTGGACTGGTTGGCTTGCTGCAAAATTTGATGCTGATCGTTCTCTTTCAAATTGTGCTAAGCTTGGCATCGTAGTGCGCACTGGAGACTGCATAGATTGGGCTGCTCTAGCTGGAGTAGGGGCTGCTTTTTCGAAATTTTGAACTGACGCCTGAGCTTCAGGTTGCGGTGTAGCAAAATGTGGTTGTGGTTCAATTGGAGTTTGAACTTCTTGATACTGTGTCGCAACTACTTCTTTGGCGGGAATGTAAGCGGGTGCATGTTTTTGTGCCGTTCGTTGCTCTACTGTTAGATCGCCATCTTCAAGAACTTCATGAACTGTTCGTACGACATCTTCAATACCTACTTGAGATTTTACTAAGTAGCGGTCGGCGCCAAGTACTTCACCGCGGCGGCGCTGCTCTTCACTAGAAAGAGCTGTCATCATAATAACCTTAATACCACGTGTTTCGGTTGTCGAACGTAAAATATCAAGCATATCAAAGCCAGAAATCTTTGGCATCATCACATCACTTACAATTAAATTTGGGCGTTCTTTGATTGCCATTGCGAGCGCTTCTTCGCCATCTCCAGCTGAAACGATGTCGTAGCCTTCTGCTAATAATCGAACGCCATAAATCTCGCGCAAACTTTTATCATCTTCTACTAGTAAAATCTTTGTCATATTGCTCCTATTATACTATTATTTTTCGAAAAAATCTATACTCTTTATGTTTAATTTTGCCGCTGATTCATTATTCTTTGTGCATATTCAACTTTCATTCTTTCAATATCACTTAGAGTTGGCTGATTTGATGTGACTTGATTGATTTGAGATGTTTGAATTGGCTGTTGTGGCACTATTCGATTCGGTTGGATTTGCTGGATTTTGGTTGAACTTTGATTTTGTTGAGTCTGTGGATTTACCGGAAAGATATGCGTTGGTTGATTGGCACTCATGCTCTGTTGGTTTACTATATTTGCGGCATTTTGGGGTGAGTAATTATTTTGAACAGCTCGTGCGTTTTGCCATATATTTTGAACTTGCTGCTGTTGCTGTGTATAATTTTGCTGAACTGGTTGTTGCGATGCTGTTTGCATGTTGTAGTTTTGAGGTGCTCGTATATTTTGCATTGATTGATTGTTTTGAACACCTATAGTATTTGAATAGTTAGGTTGAGGTATAGAAGTTGCACTATGTACGAAATTAATAGGAGCTTGCTGATTCTGCTGTTGAACCGTATTTTGTATGGGTTGGTCTTGCCTTATTATTTGAGTGGCTTGAACTTGCTGAATTTGCGGCTTTGCTGGTTGGGTATGTGGTATATTTTGTTCAGTATTTTGAGATTCTTCTTGGTTTGTAGATGTAATTTCTGTTTGTTTTTCTTGAACTATTTCTAAAATTCCCTGGTTTGTATTCTCAATTTTAGTGTCTTTAAGAATTGCCGTAATATCTCGATCAGCTTCGTCAATTTCTCTCTGGTTTCGTTTTTGTTCTATTTTTTGGTGCTCCTCGGCTTTTTTGGCATCTTCAATAGCTTTTAATTTTTCGGCATTCTCACGCGTAATTCTTGGCAATTTTACAGTAAAGGTGCTACCTTTTTTATATTCGCTTTCGACATCTAAAAAACCACCAATCGACTCGGTGAGTTTACGTGACAAAAATAGCCCAAGTCCTGTGCCGTTAATCTCGCGTGTTTCAGAGTTATCTACCCGATAAAATTTTTGAAATAAGTGCGGAATATCCTCGGTCGGGATCCCAATTCCACTATCTTTAACAGAAATTTGAATACTATCATTATTCCCAGTAACATTCACGGAAACCATTCCACTCGGTGTGTATTTTATAGCATTTTCGAAAAGGTTATTTAATACTTCATGTAAATGGTCACGATCGGCATGAATGAAAAAAACTGGTGTTAAGGTTTTTTCGCCCGTTTTGTGGTTATCTGGCTCGAAAATATAACTTAAGCCCTTCGCTTCAGCCTTTGGTTTTAGTCCTTCCCAAATATTTCGTGAAAATTCAATTGCGTCTAAAACGACAGGTTCATTTTTTAGTCGTCCATCTTCTGCTTTTGTAATATCAAGTAAATCTTGAAAAAGTTGACCTAAATGTTTGGTATTTTCATGAGCTTTTTCAAGATAAGACTTTGCACGTGCATCAATTGTTGCGGTAGCTGGATTTAGGGCTAATCCAAGATAACCTTCAATACTTGCAACTGGCGTTCGCATTTCGTGACTTGCGGTTGAAATAAATTCTGCTTGCTCACGGTTGTCTTTTAGCTCTTTCGAAATATCTCTAAAAACCACAACTACACCAGAATTTCTTCCATCGATTGAATTTATCGCTAAGAAAACTGGGATGATTTTCCCGCTTTGAGTTTTAATAAATAAATCTCGCGTTGTGAAATTTTCGCCAGTTTGTAAAACGCGGTTTACAGGGTTAGAGATATTAATCATCTCACTACCCTCATTATTTGTAATCCTTAAAACTGAATTAAAAACCAACCCAGCCGCATCACTCCCACTCCAGCCAGTAATTTGTTCTGCAGCTGGATTAATAGCTAAAATATTGCCCTTTTGATCAACCGCTAAAACTCCATCATCAACAGCATCTAAAATTGCTTTTCCGTCGCCTAAAAAACTGTTCGAATTATTTTTCGAATTTTTATTTTCTGAGTTTTCTCTAAAAATATTTTTTAAGTTAAACATTGCCCACTTCCTTGATGTATATATTTTAACATAATCACTTTTAAAAATCAATAAAAAAGCGAGCATTTAGCTCACTCTGATTTAATACAATTTTGCAACCACCACATCGCAGCAGTGCAAATTGTTTTTGAAGTTATTGCGATAAAACTCAATGATTTCGCAATGAGTTTCAATATCTTGCTCGATTTCCTTTTCAGTAAGATCTTTTCGAACTGCAATAGTGTCAATTTTGAGCTCGTTTTCGTTGATCAGTTTTTCGAAACGATTCCGTCGTTCAGACTTTGCATAATTAAGCTCGTCACGAATCTGGAATAATTCTTCCAATCCATCCATTTCACCGTTTTCTTTAAGAACTTTTTTTCGAAGCTCTAAATCCATTAAATGAATTGCCTGCGTATCGCGACAAATCGTGCGACACAAATTAAAGGCATAAGCTGGCGTAATGTCTGCCGCGTTATAAATAACCCCTTCTTTTTGAAGTTCACCCTTATAACCATTCACTGCAAAACTTCGCGGAGATTTCGAGTTTAAAAAAGCATAAGCACCATCGATACTGGGCTGTTTTTTAGCCCATTCATCAATTTTGTAGACTAAAAAACTTGCACAACCTTGGTTCTGATATTTCTCAATGGTGAACATTGAGCCAATTTCACCTAATCTTTGACCAAAAGAATTCAGTTGTGGTTGCATCATTGAAGCTGAAGCAATTACTCTGTCCGTTTCTTTGTCGAAAAGCAATGCGACACAAGCTTTGTTTAGGATGTCCTCTGGTGACTTATCTAAAACCGTATCATCTTGCTTTGTTAGAATTGAAAGCCATAATGCGATTTTCCACTGCTGATCCAGTCTAAGCTCGTGCAGAAAACAAAATGACCATTCGCCATTTTTGATTTTATGCATAACATTTAAAATACCTCTATCCTTAATTTTCATTTTCCCCACCTCCAAAGTGTTTTTTTCTTTCGAAAATTCGATAGATTTTATAATTATAGCATAATCTTCTAAAAAAATCAAATCGCCCCCATATGAGAGCGATTTTCGAAAATTATTTTGCGGCCAAAGCTGCTGCGATTCGTTCGCGGCGTTTTGCTTCGCGGCGTTTTTCAATTTTTAGTTTTGCGCGCAAAGCTCGTTTGCGGTCTGCTCCGTGCCAACTTTTGTGTTTAGCCATTTCTTTCCTTTCGTTAAAAAATAAAACAATTCTGAACAATTATACCACACCTTTTCTAAAAATTCAAACTATCTACCTATCTACCGTAAACTAATCGTGAAACATTATGGTAATAAACCTGCACTGCGTGGTGGAAGTTTTGGAGTTCAGCACCTTTTAGGTCAAAATAGTGTGGACCAGCTTCAATTTTAATAACTTGGTCTTTTCGAAGTTCATATCTGGTTGTATTTTGATGTACTTTTCGCTTTCCATCAATCCACTCTTCATGATAAATCCAAGAATTATGATCTAGCACGAAAAATTCTCGTCGAATGCCATTTGTTGTCGGTCCAAAAATTTGTGCGCCAACTTTGCTTTCAAGATCAATTAATGCTCGAGAAATATCTTGTGGATTTTTCTTGAATTGATTGAAGAGATATTTATAATAAAGCTGGTTGCTTTCGTGTTTTTTTGCTTTTTTTAAGAAAGATTTTCTAGTATATTTAAAGTGCGTATTTCTAATTTCTTCTTCCGTAATATTTCGAAGGTATAAAATTTGTGCACTTTTTGCAAACATCTCATCAAAAATATTAACTTGTTGTGTTCTTTTTCTTTGCGGTAAAGCGGTCTTTTGAATCTGTTTAACTGGTTTTAAAGGCATTTGCTTTGGCAGGTCATAGGCAATCTTTATTCTTGGTTTTTCTAAAGCTGGCTCTTTGGGAGCTTCTGAATAATATGGAATTTGGTATAAACTTTTATCAGAATTGTTCATTTTTTGCCTCTAAATATGTTTAGATTGTATCATATTTTTATATATTTGTCAATAAGGCGACAATGTTAGATATTGAATAGCTCTTCGGTATTTTTAGACGTAATTTCGGCGATTTCTTCGACTGAAATTTGTCGTTTTTCTGCTAAATCTTTAACCATTAATTTTGAAAATGCAGGTTGATTCGGCTTTCCGCGTTTCCCTTTTGGCGCCAAGAACGGCGAATCTGTTTCAATCAAAGTTTTCGAAAGTGGAATATTGGCAAACATTTCTAGCTCTTCTGGCTTTTTTACAAAAGTAGAAATGCCATTCACACCAATGAATAAATCTCGTTTTAGAGCTTCATTTAAATTCTCTTTTGAATCTGTAAAAGAATGTAAAACTCCACGAATTTTACCGTTTTTCGAAACTTTATCGAAAATTGGCCAAAAATCTTCAAAGGCTTCACGAACATGAAAACTCACTGGCAAATTTATTTTTTGCGCAAGTTCAAGCTGGGCTTTTAAAATCGTTTTTTGTGCTTCACGATTTGAATTTTCATAAAAATAATCAAGTCCGATTTCACCTATTGCCACAACTTTTGCTTTTTTTGAAAGTTGTTTAAGTTCTGCAATTAACTCTTTTGGATTATATTTTTCTGCCTCATGCGGATGAACGCCAATTGCTGAGAAAAGCTCAATTTTGCCAGAATTTTCAATTGCAAAATCGACTGCAAGTTTTGAGTTTTCAAGATTTTCGCCGATACAGATTGCTTTCGAAATTTTAGCGTTTTGCATATTTTCAAAAACTTCACTTTGTGGAATTGGAAAATCCTTATCATGAATATGACAATGTGAATCAATAATTTTCATTTTATCCTTTCGAAAAGTTGAAACCTCAGCATTGAGCCGAGGTTCTTTGGTTATTTTTTAGGTTGCTGCTTATTTTGCGCTGCTGCAATTTTTGCGGCACGTGGATCTTCAGTTTTAAGATAAATTTTTGGGAAAAGTAGCCCAATCTCTTCATCGCGAATTACGCCGCTACCAAAAATTGTTTGGAGTTTCTCGGCTGTGTCGGGCATGAAAGGCTTAAGCATTTCGCCGATTTGGAGTAATCCTGAAACTGAATGCGCAAGAACTTCCGCTAAGTGATTTTCCTCATCCTTATCTTCTTTTGCTTTTTTAGCAATTTCCCAAGGTTTTACGCTTTCGATATATTGATTATGTGCACGAACCAATCCCCAAGCTTCATCGATAGCTTTGTTGAATTCCAGGTCTTTCATATAGTTGTTGTAGGTGTGGCGGTCGTGTTCATCACGAGGAATTTCGCCGATCACGCCAGATTGATACCTTTTAACCATGTTTGCTACGCGTGAAGCTAAGTTTCCCAAATCGTTGCCCAGTTCGTTATTGTAGGCATTTTCGAATTTCTCCCAAGTGAAGTCACCGTCATCTTGAGTCGCAATGTGGCGTGAGAAATAATATCGAAAAGCATCTAGTCCATAGTTGTCGATAATTTCATTCGGATCAATCACGTTTCCGATAGATTTGCTCATTTTTACGCCATTGCTTGAAATATGACCATGAACTAATAGAGTTTTAGGCAGAGGCAATCCGAGACCGAGTAGCATTGCTGGCCAAATTCCAGCATGAAAACGCAAAATATCTTTTCCGATAACTTGAACATTTGCTGGCCAAAATTCTTCCCAGCCAGAAATATCAGGATAGCCAATTACACTTAGGTAATTTGCCAAGGCATCAATCCAGACATACATAATTTGTTCTGGATCGCCAGGAACTGAAATTCCCCAAGTTAGATTCTTTTTTGGTCGTGAAATTGAAACATCTTCAAGCCCACCTTTCAGAAAGTTTAAAAATTCTTTTTTGCGATATTCTGGAACGATTTTCATTCGATCTGATTCAATCGCTTCAATGATTTTTGGTGTAAATTCCGAAATTCGTAAATAATAGTTTTCTTCCGAAAGTCTTTCGAAAGGTTTTTGATGATTTGGGCAAACACCGTGAAATTCCGTGACTTCCTTTTCTGTATAAAAACTTTCGCAACCCGTACAATACCAGCCTTCGTAAGAATTTTTATAGATATAAGGTTGGAGTTTCATCCAAATATACTGTGATGCTCCTACGTGATGCGAATCTGTTGTTCGGATAAAATCCGTGTAAGTTGTTTTCATTTTGTCCATTAAATTTTTGAAATTTTGAACAGTTCCATCAACATATTCTTGTGGAGTTAAGCCATTTTCGGCTGCTTTTTCGGCAATTTTATTGCCGTGTTCATCTGTTCCAACCTGAAAACGAACTTCGTTTCCCTGCTGGCGCTGGTATCTCGCCCAAATATCGGCAATTAAGTAATCAAGAGCGTTCCCAATATGGGGCGCTCCATTTGCATAAGGAATTGCAGTGGTGATATAAAGTTTTTTCTTCGTCATACTGCTTATAATTATATCATAAAATTCAAATAAAAACAAAAGCCCAAGATTTTGGGCTTTCGAAAAGTTTTAGGCTTCCTGACAATAAGCTCCACCAGATTCCAAAAAATGCACAACTGCAGCTGTTCCAGGTTTTTTATCTTTTAAGACCGCCGTATTGCCATTCTTTAGGATTTCTATATTGTTGCACCCAAAATTAATTGCGACTGCCATTATTCTCCATTCTTCAAATGCTTCTTTTTTTAACCTTAAGATATCGGAGCGAGTTTTGAATGTTTTTATAAAGGATGTATTTAGACTTAATGATGAAGAGCTATCGTTTTTATTTGAATCATTATCCTCTCTAAAGCCTATATAATTGTTGAGAGGGTTGTTTTCAATAGAGATTACAGACACGTTTAGGCCATTTTCTTTATCATATTCGTCACTTGAAGCTAAGGGCTTAGTTTTGCTATCACCCAAAGACTCATAACTTCGTCCTTTATTGTTAGCCTTCCAATTATGCAGGGCTGTCACAACCATTGCGACATCTTGTTTTCGTTGCGTATCTCTTTGTGATCGTTGAAGTGCTGGTAACGCTAAAAATACCATTAAAAAGATTAGTCCAGCGATAGCTAATACTAAAACAACTTCGATAATAGTAAAGCCCTTTTTGGTTAAATTTTTATTTTTGTTGATTTTGATTGCTTTCATAACTTAAGTATACTGCTAATATTGTAAAAAAACAATAGCGTTTTATTTGCTATAAAATATTTTTGCAATCTTGAACCATTCCTCTATTTTAAGGTCTTGCGCACGTAGATCTGGCGAAATTTCGCAAGCTTCTAGAATTTCGGCAGATTTTTCTTTCGAAATCGCAAGATTAGCGCTTAAACTTTTCGAAATTTTTTTACGTTTTGCTGTGAAACCAGCTTTAACAATTCGAAAGAATTCTTTTTCAGAAACTTGGCAGTTGTTTTCGAGGTTAAATTTTTCAATCAGATTTTGTTCTCTAGCCTTTAAAATAACCACTTGAGAATCAACTTTTGGTGGTGGCGTAAAAAACTCTCGTTCGACAATTTGGCCAAGCTCAGCATTTGCATAAATCTGGGAGGCAATCGCTAGAATACTTAAATCTCCAGGCTTTGCGCAAATTCGCTCAGCTACTTCTTTTTGAACTAAAAGCGCAGCAACACTTGGTTTATTATTGCTTGTAAGTAGTTTTTCGATAATTTTTGAAGTGATGTAATATGGCACGTTTGCGGCAACTTTATATTTTTTCGGTAGTTTTGAAAGATCAAAATCTAAAAAATCCGCATTTTGAACAGTGAGATTCTTACCTGGAAATTGTGCTGGTAGTTTTTTCGCTAAGTTTTCATCAAACTCAATTGAAAGAACTTCGCCCGCATCGCCAGCATACCTTAAGAGCGAAGATGTTAGTGTTCCAAGTCCTGGGCCAATTTCAAGTACAAAATCACCCTCTTTAATTTCGGCTTCTTCAGCAATTCCGTCTAAAATAAATCTCTCGCGCAACCAGTGCTGCCCGAGAGATTTATTGTTTTTTAGATTTGAATTCTCTCTTCTTTTAGATTTTTTTTGACTAGATTTCTGATTAAAGTTTAAATTTGCCACTAATACCAGCCTTTTGATTTTTTATGGGCGTATGCATTTTGCCAGCTTCCGTAGCGGCCAACCACGTAAGAGTTCATCCATTTAAGCTGTGTAATTGGGTTTGTTTGCCAGTCGGAACCAGCTGAGGCCATTTTCGAACCAGGCAACGCTTGCGGAATACCATAAGCGCCACTTGACCTATTGGTTGCATTAACTCGCCC
>JABCOZ020000011.1 GCA_013333405.2 Candidatus Saccharimonadota bacterium
TAAGCGTTGCAATAGCGATCACCACCGAGCTATGTGAACTTGGCATTCCGCCACTCTCAGTGATGATTCGCTTAAATTTCGCAGACTTCTCTTTTCGAATTTCAAGAATATATTTAGCACCTTGCGCAATTACCCACGCCAACACAAAAATTACTAAATATCTCGGCATTATTCTTCCTCTCGGTTTTCTTCCATTAGACCAACGCTCGCAACAGTATCACCTTCTGAAAGTTTCATTATTCGAACTCCCTGCGTTGTCCTACCAAGAGTCGGAATATCTTTAACTGCGACGCGAATGGTTTGGCCACCACTTGAAATCATTAATGCGTCTGAAACAGCTTCTGGCAAAGTTTGGACTGAAACAATTGGACCAGTTTTTGTAGTTGTAATTGCAGCTTTAACGCCAATTCCACCACGATGTTTAACTTCAAAGTTTGAAACTTTCGTTGCTTTCCCGTATCCATTCGCCGAAATAACAAGAAGTTTTTGTGTTCCATCTTTAGCAACATCCATTCCGACAACGTTGTCATTTGGTCGGAGACGAACACCACGCACACCGCGAGCAGCGCGACCCATCGAACGAACATCATTTTCATTAAATCGAACGGCTTGTCCTGCAGATGTCGATACGATAATGTCGCTTTGACCATTAGTCTTTTGAATCCAACGCAATTCGTCACCTTCATCAAGATTGATCGCGTTCAAACCATTTGTTCGAATATTAGTGAAATCTTTAAGTGCTGTCTTTTTTACAGTACCCTTTACAGTAGCCATAAAGAGGTAATCTTCTGTACTACTATTTTGTTCAAGCTTGATGATTGATGTAATTTTCTCTTCAGGTTGAAGTTGCAATAGATTTACTGCCGCAACGCCCTTCGCTTGAAGACTAGCCGCTGGAACTTCATAAGCTTTAAGCCTAAATACTCGACCTTTATTCGTAAAGAACAGTAGCCAATCGTGTGTACTTGCTGGAACCAACTGATCAATAATATCTTGATCTTTTGTTGTCATTCCCCGCTTACCTTTTCCGCCACGATTTTGTCGGCGATAATCTGCCAGAAGAGTTCTTTTGATGTAATTTTCACCTGTTAAGAGAATTACACTTTCTTCTTCAGGGATAAGCTCTTCATCTGAGAATTTACCAAGTTCATGATTGATAATCTTAGTTTTACGCTCATCACCATATTTCTCTTTCATTTCGAGAAGCTCTTCTTTAATAATTCGAAGGATTTCATTCTCGTCGGCAAGAATAGCTTCAAGTTCGCCAATAAGTTTCAATAGTACAGCTAATTCTTCTTCGATCGCTTCACGCTCCAATCCGGTCAATCGGCGGAGTTGCATTGCAAGAATTGCTTTTGCTTGAATTTCAGTTAGACCAAATTTTTCACGCAAAGCTTTTTCAGCAATATCAGTAGTTTTTGAAGCTCGAATTGTTGCGATAACTTCATCAATGTGATCAAGCGCAATCTTTAAGCCTTCCAAAATATGTGCACGAGCTTTTGCTTTCTTAAGTTCAAATTCTGTTCGGCGACGAACAACATTACGACGGTGTTTAACGAATTCGTCAAGCATCTCTTTCAAACCAAGCACTCGAGGCTGAACACCATCAACCAATGCAAGCATATTGTAGTGGAAATTTGATTGAAGTGGTGTTAATTTATAAAGCTGGTTGAGAACCTTCTTTGGGTATACATCCTTTTTAAGATCGATTACAATCTTAACCGTTCCGCGTGCAGATTCATCTCGAAGGTCAGCAATTGAAGTAACTTTCTTCTCTTTTACTAATTCAGCAATCTTTTCGATTAGGGAAGCTTTATTTACGTTGTACGGAATTTCTGAAACAACGATTTGATGACGACCACGTTTAGTTTCGACGATTTCAGCAACCGCTCGCATAGTAACGCTTCCGCGACCAGTTCGATAAGCTTGAATCATTGGAGCTCCACCGTAGACTACAGCGCCTGTTGGGAAATCCGGACCTTTAACGTGTTTCATTAAATCTTCAAGTTTAGCTTCTGGATTGTTTATGAGCTCAACTGTTGCGTCAACGATTTCGCTTAGATTATGAGTTGGAATACTTGTTGCCATACCAACAGCAATACCCATTTGGCCATTCAAAAGAAGGTTCGGCAATTTTGCCGGAAGAACTGATGGTTCACTTTCAGAACCGTCATAGTTTGGTCGAAAATCAACAGTATCTTTATCAAGATCGTTTAGCAAAATATCACCAATTCGACCAAGACGCGCCTCAGTATAACGCATCGCAGCAGCTGGATCACCATCCATCGAACCAAAGTTTCCTTGACCTTCAACGAGAGGATATCGCATTACCCAATCTTGCGCTAAGCGAACCATTGAGTCATAAATTGAGCTATCACCATGCGGGTGGTATTTACCCATTACGTCACCGACAATACGCGCAGATTTTTTGAATGCTGATCCCGGTCGAACACCCATTTCCCCCATCGTGTAAAGCACACGACGATGGACTGGTTTCATTCCGTCACGAACATCTGGTAGCGCGCGATCAATAATCACCGACATCGAATACCGAAGGAATGAATCTTCCATCACATCTTCAACCGTTCGATATTCTAGAACTTTCGAATGGTTTTGTTGTTCAACAATTTCACCCTCAAGAGGTTTTTTATTCTTATCTTCCATAATTAAACGTCCAATTCCTCAAGGTTAACATATTTTGCATTTGCTTGGATAAAGCTTTTTCGCATTGAGACTTCACTTCCCATAAGTTTCGTAAAGATCGCATCCGCCTTTTCGGCATCTTCAAGCTTAAGCTGAACAAGCACACGGTTCTCTGGATTCATTGTGGTTTCCCAAAGCTGAGTTGCATCCATTTCACCAAGACCCTTGTAGCGCTGAATTCCTGTAAGGCCAGCTTGCTTAATTTCGTTATCTTCTGGGTTAATGTTTGTTCCGCGAGCTTTTCGCTCTTCGATCAATTCTTTAATCTTTGCGTCACGTTCTTCATCACTATAAACATAATAATGTTTGTTTCCCGCGCCCTTCAACAAGAAAAGTGGAGGTTTTGCAAGATAGATATGACCACCTTCAACAACTTCTCGCATATAACGGAAGAAGAAAGTCATAAGAAGTGTCGCAATGTGACTTCCGTCGACATCGGCATCGGTCATAATAATAATTCGATGATATCGCAAACCTGAAATATCAAATTGTTCACCGATTCCAACACCCATACCCTTAATTAGCGAAACGATTTCGTTATTGGCAAGCATTTTATCTAGACGCGCGCGTTCTGTGTTCAAAACTTTACCACGAAGTGGCAAGATCGCTTGAGTTTTTGCGTCACGACCATTCTTAGCAGATCCACCCGCCGAATCTCCCTCAACGATATAAAGTTCGCACTCTTCTGGTTTTTTCGAAGAACAATCAGCGAGTTTTCCCGGCAGATTTAATCCGTCCAAAACGCCTTTTCGAATCACATTTTCGCGAGCCGCACGCGCAGCTTTTCGTGCTCGAGCTGCAAGAAGCGCTTTATTAACAATCTTTTTTGCAACCGCTGGATTTTCATCAAGATAGTAGCCAAAATATTCATTCATTACCTGTTGAACATAGCGGCGAACCTCTGGATTTCCTAATTTATTTTTAGTCTGACCTTCAAATTGTGGGTCTGGTAATTTTACCAAAATAATTGCGGTCAAACCTTCACGAATATCATCACCCGAAAGGTTGTCCTCTTTTTCTTTAAGAAGATTATTTTTGCGTGCATATTCGTTAATTGTTTGAGTTAATGAGCTTCGAAAGCCAACAACGTGCGTTCCACCATCAGGGTTAATAACGTTATTAGCAAAAGCCCGAACATTTTCATTGTAGCTGTCATTATATTGAATCGCCACTTCAACAATAGAATCTTCAACTTTCTTTTCAACATAGAAAGGTTGGTCTGAAAGAACTTCTTTGCCAACATTCAAACTTTTTACGTAGCTTTGGATTCCACCTTCAAAATAGAAAGCTTGTCGCTCACCAGTTCGCTCATCATCAACTTGAGTATAAACACCTTTAGTTAAATATGCTTGGTGGCGAAGATAGTTTACAACCCACTTATAATCAAATGTAACTGTTTCTTTGAAAATTGTTGGATCTGGATAAAAGGTAATACTTGTTCCATCTTCGCGATCGGTTTTTCCAAGTTTTTTAAGTTCAGTTGTTGGAACTCCACGTTCAAATTCAATTCGATACAACTGGCCTTTTTTAACAACTTCAGCGATCATTTTTGTTGAAAGTGCGTTAACCACGCTCGAACCAACACCGTGCAAACCAGAAGAAACTTTATAGCCGCCACCACCAAATTTACCACCAGCGTGCAAGATAGTTAAAACGGTTTCAAGCGTACTTTTACCAGTTTTTGGGTGGATATCAATAGGAATTCCACGACCATCGTCGGTAATATTCACGCCACCATCAGCTAAAATCCGCACGATAACTTTTGTTCCATAACCAGCGATTGCTTCGTCGATAGAGTTATCTGCTATTTCTTTAATTAAGTGGTGAACTCCCTCATAACCAGTCGAGCCAATATACATTCCCGGGCGTTTTCGAACAGGCTCAAGACCTTCGAGAACTTGAATCTGCGACCCGTCGTAGTTGCTTTCTTTTTGTTTAGACATTCTTCCCTCTCATTTCAGAATTTCTGTAATAAATTTATATCTGTATTATACCTTATTTTCGAAAAAAATTCAAACAAAGCTTATTTTTATAACAATAATATGGTAAAATGTAAGTATAAAGGTGGGTTATGTTTAAAGATATTATTTTAGGTTACTATAGAAGCCCTTCATTGGGCAACAAAATACAAAATTACGAGAACAAGCTAAAGAAAGATTTACGCTGGTGGACTTTTAGTAGTTTCGCAATTCTTTTTGTATTTTTTACTTTTTTCTTTTCCTCTTTGATAAATTCTTTAAATACTCCTATAAAAACAAAAGACTTCAAAAGCAATACCGCTAACCCAAACTTGGTCTACAGTATTAGTTCAACTGCAAAACACAACCTTAAACCTGGGGATATTATTTCATATACATTAAAAATTCAAAACATCTCAAATCTTCCTCAAAGAACAAATTTTGAAGTTAATCTTAGCGATGTTTTAGAATATGCAGACTTAGTTGATGGTGCCGACTACAAAGAGTCTGGTGATAAGATTTATTGGAATCAAGATACGATCAACGCTGGACAATCTGAAAGAAAAATATTTGCTATAAAAATGAAAGAAAAGTTTCCCGCGCTTAAAAAACAAGGCGATTCTTTTGATTGTATTATTAAGGTTAACTTTGGAAATGAATTAGCTTATCCTGTAAAATGCCCTATTTCGAAAAGTATTGAAACTTTCATAAACCAGCTCTCTAGCTATTCAAAATTTAAAACCACTGCTAAAAATATCCTTTTCTTTAGTATATTATTTGCTATATCTGTTTATATGACTTTGCGTACAAATTTATTATACAAAGAAATTCGCTATTTTAAACGTCATTTAGGAGATTTTAACAATGCAAGATAAAAAATATAAATCTATTTTAAAATTTATCAACGAAGAATCGCCCTCAAGAGATAAGATAATTCATAAAATTATCCATTCAAATTCTATCGAAAAAATATCCGATACGCTAGAGAAAGTGATAATCCCTAAACTGCTATTTTTCGCTCTCTGTGCTAGTTTATTA
>JABCOZ020000012.1 GCA_013333405.2 Candidatus Saccharimonadota bacterium
CGGGTGAGTCGAAGAGATAAAAAACCGCCTAAGCGATGCCCACCCGTGCTTAGGCGGTTTTTTATGTTATTATATTAAAATATATATTACTTTTGTCAATGTGCTTAAGGTTAATAAACAACTCTTTTATTTTAGCATAAACGGTTATGTTTAGCAAGTTCTTGAAAAAAAATAAAAATCGTGCGACCTCGCAATAGTTACGCACGATTTTTAACTAATATAAATCTCTCAAATTTTTTAAAATGAAGCCTCAACCGCAGCCCAAGTAGTATCAGTGTTGTCTTCTGGGATAATGATTGTGACTTGGTCGCCAGCTTGGAGTCGAAAATAAGTTACGCTCGCAAGCAGAATTTTATATTCATTTCCACCCGCTTCAACAAAGAATGACCCATCATGATTGACTAGAGTTCCGATTATTTGTTTTCGTGGAACTGGTCCAATCTGCTTATAAATAAACCCGCCATCTTCATTAATTGTAAGCTTCAAGATATCGCCCTCCACAAGCTTTGACTTTGAAGCATAATTTGCTGGAACGGGATAGTTTTTGCCATCTGGACCAATCATAGTTTGACCATCAAAAACACCTTCAATAACTTTACCGTGAGGGTTTTCGATAATTGAATTGCTTGGAGCTGTAACGATGTTGTCTTCACCGCTAATGCTTATCAACAATTCTTTGGCTGCTGCAAGATTCGTTTCCGCTTCTTGAATCAAGCTTTTCAGCCGTTTTACTTGTTTTTCTGGTAATTCAGACATATTCCTCGCATTTTCCTTGTCTGTTTTCTTTTGATATTATCCTTTAAATATTATCACGAATAACTAAAAAAGTCAATATATTTCGTTAATTTTAAGCTAATTTTAAGTTTTCCACAATTTTTAATCTGTTTAATATTAAATGATGTAATTTTTACAAAAATGCTTATGTTTATTTTTCCTAATGTTTATCGATATTGCATTGACTTTTCAAGACAATAGTTATAATATGAAAATATGAATAAGCATAAACTAAATAAAGGTTTTACGATCATTGAAGTTGTTTTGGTCCTTGCGATTGCGGGATTAATTTTTCTTGCTGTTTTTTTAGCCCTTCCCGCTCTTCAGCGCAATCAACGAGATACGCAACGTAAAAACGATATGTCACGGTTTAAAGCTGCCTATCATCAATATCGCGCGAACAATAAAGGTTCGAAAATTGGTGGAGTATTCAACGGTGAGTCTATGAACAAACTTCCAAATTGGGATAATTTCATTAATGAATATCTTCGAAAAGATAATGACACTTTTCGCGATCCTCTTGGTGAAGATTATTTCGTTCAGGAGGGGCTGTGGGATTATGCTCGAGCTGGAGGAGCTGGAACGGGTGTTATTACTATTAAAGATGGTCATGTTTGTGACTATAGTTCTACGAAGCCAATCAACCAAAGAATTGTTAGTGGAAATGGTCAAACTGCAAGGATTTGGCTTGAATCCGGTGAGGTTTATTGCTTAGATTTACTTAACTAACATTTTCTTAAAAAATTAATAAAACCCTCAATTGAGGGTTTTTGATTAGGGCTTCCAATTGTGTTTATAAATTGCAAGCGACTGATCTATAATATCTACATCATAAATTTCACCTGCACTTTCAAAACGGAAGTGTGTTCGATATTTATTAGCTCCGATTCGGCAATATTCTTGAATATATGCCCAGAGGCTTTTTAATTCTTCCTTGGAAAAAATTCCTGAAGGGTTATCTTTTGTAGAAGCTCGTAGTTCATTTAGAGGTTCCCCACTAATATTATAGTTCATTTTTTTCCTCCTCTATTTTTGTAACTTCAATTATGCCATTCTCTAAAAATTCAATACTGAATTTTCTCTCTTTCGAGTATTGAAAACTATCGAAAATATCAAAACCGGTAATTTTTTTCTTGCCGAAAGATTTTCGAATTTGTGATAATTCTTCGAAAACTTCTTTTCGAATTGGTAATTTTTCATCCTCAACCAAAACCGTTCCTGTACGATTTGGTCCATCGATTGCGAATTCCAAATCTCGCATAAGTTTGTCGCTGTCACCTTCATAAAGAAGTTCATCATCAGCAGAAGTACAAAAAACAAAAATATAAAAAGCCATAAAAAGCCCTTCTTTCTAATGTGCTACTCAAACGAGCGCTTTTAATATTATACAACTTTTTTAAAGAAAAATCAAGACTAAAAAAATCCCCGCAAAATTGCGAGGTTCTGCGTCAAATCGAGCAAAATATTTTAATTTCGATATTGGTGCCACTTCGGCAATAAATTTCGAAATTATAATCTTCGCTCGAATCTTGTATAATTTGATAGTAATACCCCATATCATTGATATTTTGCATTTCGAAAATATCAAAGATTTCTTCCAATAAAACGAGCTTATTACTAAAAATATTGGCGCCAGCTATTAAAATGAGGGAATCTTTTTCTCCCAGCAGCTCCTCGAGATTTTTCACGATTTGCTCCGCAGATTCACCCTCAATCTTAATAGGTTGAACTTTTGCGATTTCTACCGAAAGCTGTTTTTCGCTTACGGCTTTATCGACCATTTTAATGAAAATACTCATAATGAGCCTCCATAAGCTACAAATTTCAGTGAACCGAGGAGCTTATTGTTTAAATTTTATAACAAGATTTTTTAAAATGCAAGCTTGAGTAGAATAAAAAAGCCGCATTTTGCGACTTTGAGGTTTAGAGAATTTTATTCTTTAAAAACGGGGGAATTTCGAGCTTATCTTTTAAGAAATCTCTTCCAAAAGGTTTTTTACTGATTTTATCGCTGAAAAATTCTTCTGGGGTTGAAAGATCTTCTTCAATCCGATGTGGAATTTCTTCACCGCAAAGCATTTTTACGACTTTGAAATTCTCATCAACCCATAAGCAAATCTTTCTAAGTTCTCTTCTTGAGATAAATCGGTTCGGAGATTTACCCCCAAGATAAATAATCTCTGCAGAGCCGCGAAGCTCAACTAAGTTACTATTCAAATTGTACGCTGATTTTGGTTGTATGTATACAACTTTGTTTCTGTCCATCTCGAATCGTAAGACTGAATTTCTTTGAATTGCTTCGACAATCGCAGTTTGTAATAAAAAGTCAATCATTTTAAGTCCTCCTGAAAAGTTCTAGCAAAAGCTTGAATAATTAAATTATAGCAGAAAATATGAGTTTTGTCAATAAAAGGTTTTCAAAAGGCTCTTGAAAAGCATTATTTTTTTTGATATAATTGAAGAATCTTGGGATGTCGCCAAGTGGTAAGGCAGCGGGTTCTGGTCCCGCCATTCGGGGGTTCGAATCCCTCCATCCCAGCCAAGCGGAATTATTTTTGAAAAAGACCATTTTATCGAATGGTTTTTTATATTTTAACAGTAGTTTTCCGTCTTTAAGTTGAAGGTTCTGACATACAAAATCAAGAATCTGTCTTCTTTCGTCGATGTTAGAACTTTCGAATATTTCGGTGGCGTTTAGTGCAATACCCATTAAAGTTGTAATATTTTCGTAAAATTTAAGATGAGATTCGTCGATATTATTGAGTTTCTCCTTGAAGATAGCCCTTGATCTTGAAATTTCTTTAATTTTCTTTTTATAATCTTCTTTCGAAATATCGCCATCTAAATATAAATCTTGCAGCCTATTAATTCTAGCTTCAATTTTTGACAGTTCAGCGTTTAAAATTTTCTTTTGCTGTTTTATATTTTTTTGAATTGAATCATTTGATTTTTTGGCGGTTTCTATGACTTGCTCAAATTGTTCTTTTGTTGGCTGAATTCTGCTTAAATATCTCACAATTTGCTCGGTTAAATCTTCTTCTCTAATCCACTTTGTTTTATGCTTTCCGCGCTTTCCAGTGCAATGATAATAAACTAAGCCTTTGGAGCGTTCTGGAGTAATCGAACAGCCACAATCTGCGCACTTTATCATTCCGTGATAATGAAACGGTAAGCCTGCGTATCTGACGGGCTCTTTTTTGATTCTGTGAAGTTTTGCGTGGGCTAGACTGAATAATTCTCTTGAAATTAACGGCTCATAAATATGTTTTCTCAGCTCACCTTTTGTTTGCATTTCGCCATAATAAAAAGGATTGTGGAGTATCCGATGAATAGTGCTTGGAGTTTTGCGAATATTGTATTTTTTGAAGATTTTATCGCTAACCGTTTTGATTGAATTGCTTTCGAGAGCATACATTTTAAAAACATCTCGGACGATCTCGGCGGTTAGCGGGTCGGCTTCTACCCACCGAGAACCGTCATTTCGAACCGTATTTTTATAGCCAAACGGAGCTTTTCCACCCCATTCGCCATTTATTCGCTTTTGTTCTAAACTTCTTTTAACATTGTCGCTCAACTGGCTAACATAACTTTTTGCTAAAACGACACCAATATCCCAGCGTAGAATCTCGGAACTATTTGAATTTTTACTAATTATCAGATTCTCGCGCAAGAAGTGAATTTCAATTTTTCCAGAATTTCGAAGCTCTTCTAAAATATTCGATTCTCGAAAACTCCGCTGGATTCGGTCGATTGTGTCGGTAATAATTGCGATCGTTTTCTTTTGCTGTTTGACGAATTTGAGCATTTCATTAAACTGTGTTCGATTTGATTTTAAAGAAGATTCGACAATTCGAAAAGTCTTTAAGATTTC
>JABCOZ020000013.1 GCA_013333405.2 Candidatus Saccharimonadota bacterium
CGATGAAAGCGGAAAACCTCTTGAGGTAGTAGAAAAGCCTAAAAAGACCGAAAAAGTTGAGGAATAATAAAATGCCACAGGAAGAATTCGAAGTAGAAGTTATAGCTAAAGCGAAAGAAATTGCTAATTTTGAAGATGAAAAGTTATTAAAGTTTGCCGTCGGCGAAATTTGCGACCGTGTCTCGTTATACTTGAATCTTCCGGAGAAAGCTAATTTCGATCGTCGATTAGTTAGGATTCTCGCGAATATGACCTGTGGCAATTTTATTAAATTCGAAAGTGCTGCGAATCGAACCGCCGAACGAGCAATCTCAAGCCTTAGCGACAATGGTCAGAGTATCAGTTATCAGAACGCTGCGCAAAGCTATTTTGCAACGGCTAAAGATAGTGAAATTTTCGATGGCTATGTTGAGATTCTCAAGCCGTATCGGAGGATAAATGTTGTTTCCAGATAGCGCTAAAAAGGCGATCAAAAGCACATTTTACGACAAAACAGTTGAGGTTTTCGAAGTTCGTAAGGATTTTGACGAAGAAGGCGGATCGGTTGAATCTACCTCGAAAAAAAGCGAATTCAAGGCGAACGTGAATTATTCGGAGCTTGGCAAAGTTTTCGAGGATTTAGGTGCGAAATTAAACGCTAGCGTAGCAATCACGGCTGAGACTTCTGTAAAAATCGAAATCGGCGATAAAATGCGAATCGATGAGCGAGATTTTGAAACGGTTGAAGTTAAACGATTTGATTCACACGCCTTGATTTTAGGGAGAATTCTGTGAGAGTTTCGGTTTCGACCTCAATAGTTAATAGCAGAAACCTCAATTCAATTAACGATGCTTTAATTAGTGGAGTTTCGAAAGCAGCAATGCTGGTTCAAGGTTCAGCTAAAAACAAAGCTCCTGTCGATAGTGGAATGCTTCGGCAATCGATTCGAGCTGATAAGGCTAAAATTCAAGGCGGAAATGTGACTGCTACGGTTTCTACCAATCTTGAATATGCGCCTTATGTTGAGTTCGGGACTGGATCGCGAGGACAATCAACGAACACTAATACAGAAGTTGAAGTTAGCTATCGGTCGGACTGGCGTGGAAATAAGGCTCAGCCGTTTCTATGGCCAGCATTAAGGGAAAACCGAAACAATTCAATCAAAATAATCAAAGAAGAAGTTAGAAAGGCAGTGAAATAATGTTTCTACCAAAACAAGAAATTTTCGAAAAGCTTAAAGAGACTGGCGTTGCGGTTTCGCTAAGCGGACAAAATGTTTTCAAGAAACTTCCAGCCTTAACTTTTCGAATTGATGATAACTCGCCACAATATGGACTGAAAGGTGAAATTTCTGCTCAAGAAATAATCGCAACGGTTGATATTTGGGCGAGAAGCTCGAAGGAAGCCTCAAAACTTCTTTCAGAGATTGAAAAGAAAATGCGTGAGATTGGTTATTATCTTGAGTTCTCAAGTGATGTTCCAAATCCAGACTCAAGTATTTTTCATATAAATAACAGATTTAATAGTAAAAAATAAGGAGATTATATGGCTGATAGGAAAAATGCCACTCGTTCAATTGGTGCAGAGCTTGTCGTTATGGCAAAAGCTGGTGCTACAGTAGACATTAATTTTGGTGGCTTGACAAGCATCGGCGAACTTAGCGCTGAGCGTGAGAAAATCGATGTTTCAACACTTGCTGATATTTCTGGAAAACGCTATATTCCAGGAGCTGTTGAAGTTGGAGACCTTGATATCGAAGGAAATATCGAAGACTACGCCGATGTCGAGAAAGTAATGACACTATTTGAAGCTGGTGAGGTTCGAAAATTCGAAATTCGCACAACAGAAGATGGCGGCGCAGTTTATAAATTCGATGCTTCTCTAACAAAATTCGCTGTTGGTGAACGAACTGTCGACGGATTTAACACATATTCTGCAACACTTTCAATTAATGGAATGTTCACTCGAGTGAAAAAATCCTAAACTATAGGGGCGTTGAAATTCGCCCCACTTTGAAATTATTAAATTAAACAAGGAAACTCTATGAATAATCTTGAATTTAAAGCGAAAAATATTATAAAAATGGAAAGAGAAACTGGCTTGAATTTTCTGGAAATATTGGACAATTTTGCAGGTTTTTCCAACCTTGCCGATATTATGATAGCAGGCGGAATGACTGAAGATGAAGCCGCTGATGCTTTAGATAAATACGGTTTTGAAGAAGTTATTTTGAAAATTATGGAAAGATTGAGTGAATGCGGTTTTTTACCTCAGAGCGCTCGAATCAATCTGAAGGAGGCTCGCAAACGGATGGAAGAACACTTCAAAGAAATCGAAGAAAAAATTTCAGCCAAAGCTGGCGAGATAACGAATCAAGAGCCTTCGAAATAGGGTTAAAAATTGACGAATATTGGAATCTAAGCCCCGCCGAGTTTCGAAACTGTGTTGCGGGGTTTAATTCTAGGCAAAAAGCTGAAATTGAACGAGCGGATACATTAAATCACATTCTTGGGAGATATATTAGTTTTGCCGTCAATGATCCGAAACATTATCCGCGTAAGCCAATTGTGGCAAAAAACGCGCATAGAACGAAAAAAATGAAGCCTGTGACAATTGAAGCATTAGATCAGATTGCGCGGCTATATGGAGGTTTATGAGTAAAACCACAATCGATGAACTGCAGGTTTTAATTTCAGCCAACAGTTCAAAATTCCAAAGCGAAATTGCAAAAGTGCGTGAGAATCTCGCACAAGTTAGTCAATCTGCAAGAGGCTCAGGAGAATCAATTACTGGTGGGTTTCTAAAAGCACAATTAGCGCTCGGAGCTTTAAGGGGCGCTTTTAGTGCTGTTGTTGGAGTTGCAAAAGCAGCAACTCGTGAATTTGGTTCATTAGAGCAAAACCTTGGCGGTGCTGAAGCTGTTTTTGGACAGTTTTCAGATGCTGTAAAGCAAAAATCGAAAGAATCAGCTCAAACAATGGGAACTTCAATGTCGCAGTATTTGGCAGCGGCGAATAAAATGGGATCATTGTTTCAAGGCGCAGGTTATGATGTCCAAAAATCAATGATAATGACCACAAAAGCAATGCAACGTGCAGCCGATGTTGCGAGCGTGATGGGAATTAGTCAAGAAGCTGCACTTGAAAGCGTAGCTGGAATGGCGAAAGGCAATTTCACGATGATGGACAATCTTGGCGTTGCTATGAACGATACGGCGTTATCTGCTTATATGCTTGAAAAAGGCATTCAAGGTAATATTGAGAAAATGACCACTGGTGAAAAAGTTGGTATTGCTTACCAAATGTTTATGGATAGAACAGGAAAATATGCTGGTAATTTTGCACGCGAGTCAATGACACTTGAAGGTGCACTCGCAATTTTACGTGCAGAGCTTTCGAATGTTGCTGCGACTCTTGGCTCAGCCTTCGCACCTGTTGTCTTGAGTGTCTCAAACTTTGTGTCTAGCGTTTTGATACCAGCAATTAATGCTGCAATTCCGTATATTGTTGGCTTTATGAAAGTTATCGGCACAATGGTGAATTATGTTATTTCGGCGATTTCTTCATTGTTTGGCGTGACTAAAAAAGCAGGCGGAGCACTCGGCTTTGGTGGAGTTTCGAAAGCGGCAGATTCTGCTTCAAAAGGAATGAGTAACCTCGGTAAATCTGCGGGCGGTTCAGGTGGAGCTGGCGGAATGAATAAAGCTGCAGGTTCTGCTAAAAAATTGAAAAAAGAATTGCTTGGTCTTGCTAAATTCGATGAAATGAATGTGCTAAAAACACCTGAAGACACAGGCTCTGGCGGCGGTGGAGCTGGCTCTGGTGGCGGCGGCGGTGTTGATTTTGACATGCCAGAAATTCCAACAGGCGGATTTAAAAACGCATTTGATGATATTGGATTGAAAGCTGAAGAAATTGCAAATAAGATTAAGGGCTTTTTCTCAGATATGTTTGATTTCAAGAAAATCGGTTCGGCTTTCAAACGATTCTGGGATGATATTAAAGCAACTGCAAAACCAGTTTTTGAGGTTATTGGCGATGCTTGGGAACGATATTTGAAACCAATTATTAGTTGGGCTGGAAACGAGCTCTTGCCTGCTTTCTTGAATGCAGTTGGTGGAGCTGCGAGATTTCTTGGTGAAATGTTTAAATCTGCTTATAATTTCTCACGTCCTTTCATTGACGCTTTCATTGCGCCACTCGTTGGTTTTATCGGATCAGGAATCGTGAAATTTCTAAATGGAATTGGTGATGCTTTTCGAGCAATGTCGAAAGATAAAGGATTGGTTGATTTCTTAACTCAAATTACTATTACAATCGGTGGAATGACTGTAGCAATTAAAGCTGCTGAAGCAATTTCAGCATTTAATGCAGGTGTCAAAACAATGCAAGCTCTAGCGCTTTCAAGCCCTCAAGCGATGGCTTCTATGGTCTCGAGCCTCGGTTCAGTAAAAAGTGCATTTGTGCTTGCTGGTGGAGGAATTGCAGGCATAAAAGCATCAGTTATTGCACTCGGTGCAAGTATTAAAACTTCGGTAATTGGCGCTTTCAATACAGTAATGGCTCATCCATTAATTTTAGCAATAGCCGGTATCGCGGCAGGATTCGCATTCTTAGGAGGTTCTATAAAATCAGCCTTCGAACAAGGAAATCCTGCAATGTGGGAGAGTGAAGCTCGAGCTAAAGCACTCAAGAAGGCTCAAGAGGATCTGCAAAAAGCAGTTGATGGTGTTAAAACAGCAGAAGAAAATCTTAAAAATGCAAGAAATTCTGAGACTGATGCGAATTTGCAAAGAATCGAGGCAGTAAAGGCTCAAAAGAGAGCGATGGAAGAATTGGCGATAGCGCAGCAACAAACTGGAATAAGTTTTGAAAGTGTTAAGTCGCAAATTGAATCTGGAACACTTGCTTTCGAAAACTTAACTCCGCAGCAACAAGCGGTTTATGAAAAAGGTTTGCTGCTCGAACAAGCTAATCAAAAAGTTCAAACTTCACAGGATAATATGAACAAGGCGATCCAAGACACGAAAGCTAAAACTGAAGAGCTTAAAAAAGCAAAAGATGAGGAATTGGCGCAAAGACTAGCTGATGCAACTTCGCAGGCGGTAATCCAAGGGAAATATAAAAATTCGAAAGATGCAATCGATGCATTAAAGAGCGGCGTTTTGCAATACAAAGGTGAAAACGGCAATATGGTGAAAGTCAGTGAAGAAGATATTTCACGACTTGAAAACACTACAAAAACAAAGTCTCAAGATATTGTAAAAACTTATCGCGATTCAAAAAGCGGTGCTGATCAAGGGTTCTTCGGCCCGATGGGAAAGAGTCTTGCAACTGCTGGTGATCAATTAGGGAAATTTGCAGGCTGGGCTGGTGAAAAATTTGGTGAATTTATCAGCTGGGCAAAAAAAGCAGGATCGGATGCTTGGAATGGAATTACATCATTCTTTGGCGGAATCGGTCAGTGGTTTAGCGACCGCTGGGGCGATATTAAAAACGCATTTTCGAATGCTTGGCAAACTTTTTCGAATATTGGTAGAAATATTTGGGAAGGACTAAAATCCGGAATAGGAAACATTGCCAATAATATGAGGAATATGTTCTCTGGAGCTGTGGAAGGTGTGAAAAAATTCCTTGGCATCCACTCACCTTCAAGATTGTTTAAGAGTTATGGTGGATTCGTAAGTGAAGGTTTTGCACTTGGAATTCAAGGTGAAATGAGCGCCGTTTCAAAAGCTTTCACTAAAATGACCGACTTTGAAATCCCAGAGTATACAGTAAAAACGAATTTTGATGTAGATACCCCAGATTATGGCGTTGAACAAACTGTAAAAGCTCATCTTGATTACCAGAGCAAACTCGATAAAGAACGCGAGACTGCGATGGATAAAATCGAAGAAGCAATTCGTAACCAAAAACAGCAAATCACGGTTAAGGTTGGTGAGGATACGCTGGTTGATAAAATTATTGATGGCGTTAATGCAAAAAGCTTCCTTGAAAATCGAACAGTATTTGATGTCTAAAGAGAAAAAGGGGCAAATGCCTCTTTTTTGCTTGATTTTGATAGGCTTTTGGTTGTATAATAAAATTGTTCAGACAGAAAATACGGAAAGCTTTTAAATTGAGCTGATGTTTTTGCTTATTTTGAAGCTTTCGTATTTGTCTGAACAACAATACTACTTTAAACATCGGCTCAATTTATTTAGTCGAGGATTGGAAAAAATGAATCACAAAGATACGAGGCCAAACTCAGGTAAAAAAGCTATATTATATACGACTATATCTGTTTTTATTTTATTTTTTCTCATTATAGTCTGGGCGAGTTTTTCAGCTAAAAAGGGAGAAAAGGAAATAAGTAATGAGGTCTCAAAACAGAGAATATCTGTTAATTTAGAGAAAGACCAAACTCTTGAAACTGGTAAAAATCGTTATAAGCTCAAAATCTCAGGATTTAAAAATGTTGCAAAAATGAGCGTTAGAATTAACTGTGAAAATACGGTCAGCCATAAATCTCCATTGAGCGAATGTAATAAAACTACAGAAAAAGAAACTCAAGGAAAAGAGTCGTTGGAGTATTTTGTAACGTTTAACATTTCAGATTTTTCAAAACAGGAAAATAATAAAATTGAAGTATCAGCTACGAATCAAAATCTAGGCGCAGAAAGTGTCGATAAAATCATCGCAATAAATGGTGAGCCTTATTATTATGGTAAAGCTGAAATATCTTTTTCTAAGGAAGAACCCAACAATAACTTATATTTAACTAATGCAAGATATGAAAAAATAGCCATTGGTGCGAATATAGATAACCTATCTAATATATATGATATTAAGAAAGCTTGTGAAAAATATAGTGATTCCGATAGTGCTATTGGTAAGAGTCAAATGTATCGCTGTAAATATGAAGGTAAATACGCGCATTTTCATTTCATAAACGGATCACTAAGCTCTAAAGATGTATTGAATTATTAATTAATTTAAACTTATTTTTTGCCAAAAAGACTAAAGTTTGGTATAATAAAATTAGAAGAACCATTTGCGATTCACCCCTAGGGGTGGGTCGCTTTTTTATGTCCAAACGAAAGGGGAATTTCGAAAATGCAAATAAATGGTGAATTACTTAAAATCAATGGTCAGGTTTTTTCGAATTTGAAAAGTTATCAACTCCAGAGAAATAAGCTCTGGCTAAATTCAGACCGCAATATGGCCGGCGAAATTCGCGCAACAATGATCGGAATCTTTCCAAAAATTGAAGTTGAATTTGGCGGAATTTTAACTGTGGCAGAAATTCAAAAAATTGCGCGCGTGGTTGATTTGCCATTTTTTACAGTCGAGTATTTCGATCCAAAATACAACGCAATGAAATCTGGCCAATTTTATGCTGGCGATTACAGTGTTCAGCTCAAAGACAAAAAAACGTGGAATTTTCGATCCCTTTAAAGTGAGCTTAATTCCAGTTAGAAAAGAGGCGTAAATGCTTATTGCTAGTGAAAATTTTAAACAAGCGATCAAGCAGCCAACGAGGGAAATTCGAACTGCGTTAGTCTTGGCAAATAATACAAAAATAACCAGTAACGATGAACTTGCTAGTTTTTCTATCGAACGAACAGGAGCGCCATTTTTAAGCTCAATGAGTGGATTTTCGGCCGTAATTTTGGGTGTTTCGAAGAATCTAATTAATCAGGTCGTTCAGGTTGAAATTGAAGTTAAAACTAATTTTCAAAACAATACTTTTGAGAAAATAAATCTTGGCAGTTTTCGAATTTCAGAAAGCTCAGTAAACCTTGAGAAAAATACCACAACAATTAAAGGTTTTGATTTTATAGCAGGACTTTCAACTCAAGAATATTCAGCTGGCAGTTTAACTTTTCCTGCTTCTCTCGCAGATTTGGTAGCTCAAGTTGCAAATAAGTTCAATCTTGAATTCAAACGAGCGGATTTTGAAAGATTACCGAACGCGAATTTTACAATTTCAAAAGATTTGTGGGAAAAAATCAACAAAACCACTTTTCGAAGCATTCTTGACGAGGTGTGTGGAGCGACTGCAACAACTGCGATCGTGCGAAATTCTGCTTTAAGATTTGAACCAATTAAGCGTGCAAAAATTGACCGAATAACTTATTCTGAACTAAAAAGTTTAAAATTTAAGCCAAAAAATGTGCCAATAAACACATTAACACTCGCCAGAACACCGCAAGAAGACAATATTTTTGTGAAAGATAATGAAAAAGTTGCGCAACAGGGCGAAAGTGAATTTAAGCTCGCGAATAATGAAATTTTAGACAAAAACCGAACTGAAGTTATTTCGCCAATTTTTGAGGCGGTAAAGGGATATGAAGCTCAGCCGTTCGAGGCGGAAACGATCGGCTTATTCTGGTTCGAAATTGGTGACCGAGTTGAGATTCAAAACGGCGACAACTTCACTGAAAGCGTGATTTCAGGCATTAAAATTGATATTAGCGGTTCGAGTATTAAAGAATCTTTGGTTGGTAAAGAATTAGAAAAAACTAAAACAGATTACAAACGAGCTGGTGGAATTGCTAGAACTATTTTTAATACTGAAATTGTCGTAGATAAACAAAAGCAAGAAAATGCAAGTGTTATTTCGCAAAAAGAGAAATTAGAGAGCGAAACATTTGAGAAGTTTTCGCGCCTTGATCAGACTTTAGCGGATTTTAACTATACGATATCGAAAACAGGTGGCTTAAATTTACTTAAAAATTCTGCGTTCTACTCGTTTGATGAAAAGACTAACTCGCCTAATTTCTGGAATATTCGAACTATTCAAAATCTTACGATTGAGAATTCTGCTGAAGCTCGCAGTAAGGGAGCTATTTCAGGGCGAAAGATTACTATTCAAAATAACACTTTGACGCAAACAGTGGTAGTCGCTTCGAATTTTACGAGTGAAAAACAAAATTTCTACAGCTTTTCTTGTCGAATTAAAAAACCAGTTATTGGCTCAGGTAAAATTGAAATTTTAGATGGCGAAACAGTCGCTCGAACCTTTGAAATTACGGAAGGAACTAGCTTTGATTGGGCGGAAGTTAAAATTGAAGGAATTCTGCCACAAAATAATGCTCTAAGCGTAAGAATTACTGCAAACGTAAACTCAACGATTGCTTTTGCGGATTTAAACTTAGTAAATAATAAAACTGCCAGTGTCTGGACTCAAGCACAGGGCGAAATTTCGAACGCAAATTTGCATATCGATGAACACGGTTTAATTATCAAAAGTTCGATTAACGAAGGCGATTATACTGCAATTACGCCGCTGGAATTTTCCGGATATTCAAAAATTGGACATAATATACAGCGTGTTTTTACTGTAAATAAAGATACAACCGAGGTAAAGAAGTTTAAGGCTGAAGATGAAATCGATATGTCGCCGATTAAAATTGTCGCGATTAAAGATGGCGAGAAGACAGGCTGGGCATTTGTCGCAAATTCGAAAGGAGAAAGATAATGAATGATAGTTTTCGGGGTAATAGCGTAAGACTGGGTGGAAGCCCTAATAACTACGCTTTTGTAAATTTTCAACTAGCTGGACAAGATATAGCAGGAAACTATTCTTTAATTAACTATCAGTTTTACGCACACTTTGAAAGAGCGGATGCAGAACTTCGTGCAGGAGTGGTAAATACTAACGCTGGACAAGTCTATAATAACGGTGGAAGAATTAAAGGATTTCAAGGCTTAGCTACAAGAGATGTTCCTATCGCAAGTGGAACCGTTCGAGTAAATCACCGTGATGATGGAACAGCTGAGTTCCAAATCGGAGTTTCGCTATTCTTCTATAATACTGGAACAAGTGCTGGGACTTCTCGTGTCTACAATCTTCCGACTATTCCACGCCAGAGCCAGCCTACTTTTTCGAAGAACCTTTACACAGTGGGAGAACAAATTTGGCTAAATATGAACCGCAAGGCGAATTTCCACCACATTGGCTCGTTGCAAATTCCAGACCAAAATGAAATTGTTCGTTTTGAAAATGCACAAGGTGAATTCGTGTGGCAACCTAATGAGAAAGAAATAGATGAAATCTATAAACGAATGGCGAATACTACGAGAACAAGCCTTGGGGCGGACATCACAACTTGGAATGGCGGAACTCAAATTGGCGGGCTTACGTATACTAACGTTGAAATACAACTCGATTCAAGCAAAATTCAACCAGATTTCAATGATTTCGATTTCTCAGACTCTAACGCTAAAATTACCGAAATTACCGGAAATTCTAAAATATTTGTGCAGGGATTTTCGAAACCAAAAGCGTGGGTTTTGCCGAAAAATAAAATGGCTGCGAAAAAATATGCTAGCCCATCAAGATATGTTTTTGCGGCAGACGGAGCAACAATTTCAGCAGATTATAGCGAAAACCAGCAGGTTCAAGCGATTTTCGAAAGAGCGATAAATTCAGCAGGTAGCTTAACAATTTCAGCTTCAGCAGTGGATTCGCGCGGGATTTCGAAAACCGTCAATAAAACAGTGGAAGTTTTGCCATATTCTGCGCCGGTTCTGAGTATTTCAGCGAAACGGCAGAATAATTTCGATGAAACAGTGGAAATTGATATTTCCGGAACAATCTCAACATTAAAAATTGGAAATTCGAACAAAAACCGAATTGCCTCGCTCCAAATGCGGCACAGAGCGAGTGGTGGAAGTTGGGAGAGCTGGAAGACAATTCAAGCAGTCCTTACAGAAGCGAATTTCTCGGCTCAAAGGCAATACCTGAGCTTAAATCGTGCTGGTAGTTTCGAAATTGAAGTAAAGGTAACAGACAGATTGAGTGAAACTTCATCTGTAGCGGAAATTTCGCCAGGAAAACCAATTTTCTTTATTTCAAGCAATACTGAAAAGGTAGGCGTAAATAAAGTTCCTGAATTCGGCGACCTTGATGTGCTGGGCGATATTTATTCACGAGGCAGAAAGGTTCTCACGGATAGTCAAGAAGACACTGACCACTGGGAAATGATCGACATGGGTTGGGGAGCTAAAGGTCTTTTCTATAAGAAAAATGGCTTTTGTGGCTTTCGCCTATCTTTCACTGGAAACTACGGCAACGGTAGAATGCTTGAAAAAATCAAAGAGAAATACTGGCCTAAACACGAAACAGCTTTTGCTGGAATATGCATTAACAACAATAGACACTCTGGTGGCTTCATAATTAAACTCGGTTTAAACGGCGAAATAGAGAAGCGCGGAACTGATAGCTATGAAGAATATCACGTATCAGGAGTGTATTTAGCTAAAAACAATTTATAAAAGGAGAATAAAAAAATGGCTATTGTAAAAATTATTACAGATGAACGAAATGCAATTATGACTTGGCATGAAATCGACCACTTCACCACAAATTTTAATGGAGCAGGAACAGTTGTAATTCGCAGTTTCGCCAACGGAAAAACTTATGCAGAAGAAACCAAAGCTCGCAAAGCAGGAGATAACACAAAAGACCTAAGCCTTAATACTTTCAGCGTTCAAATACCAGAAGGAACTGAAATTTCAAAGGAAGCAATTGAGAAAGAACTTCTTAAAAATGAATACTTTAGAGAAAAAAGTTCGAGACAAATCTGGGATTTTGAAGAAAATAAAGCAAAACAGGTGTAGAGAAAGGAGGAATATGGATGATAAATACATAAGTAAAGAAGTCTTCGAAGCGAGAATTGATGTTCTGGAAGAAAAAATCAATAGCTTAACGCAGATTGTTGAGCATACAAACGATCAGCTCGAGATTATCGCTGGACTTTCGAAATCAGTCACCGAGCACCAAAAAGACATTGAGAGCGTGCGCCGTGAAGCTGAACGCAACAAAGAGCGCCTTAGGCGACTCGAAGAGAATCAGAGTAAAATTGTTTGGGCTGTAGGCGTTGCAATTTTAGGAGCATTAGTGCAATTTGTTTTAAACGGCGGATTAATAAAAAAATAAGGAGAAGAAATAATGGATAAAGTAATTGAATGGTTTGAACAACGGCGAGGTAGAGTGAGCTACTCGATGATAAATAGGAATGGAGCAAGTTCTTACGACTGTTCGAGCTCAATCTATCACGCCCTAATTTATGCAGGAATTTTACCGCAAGGCTTCCGTATTGGAAACACTGAAACAGAGTTTGTGGATTTGCCGAAATTCGGCTTCCAACGCATTGAAGCAGATGCAAATGGATATATTCCAACCCAAAGGGGCGACATCTTCATCTGGGGCAAACAAGGCTACACAAATGGAGCAGGTGGACACACTGGAATTTACCTTGATAGCGATAATATCATTCACTGTTCATATGGATATAATGGTATCCACACAGATAATCACGACTGGTTGGCAGGTATTAACGGAGTTCAAGATTTGACAATCTTCCGCTACACTGGCAAGCCTCAAAACGCACCAGCGCCACAACCACAACCTGAAGCTATTGACGATGTAATCAATATTGGCTCGCACTTCAAATTCCCACAAGCCCTACAAGTGGCAGAAGTGAATATTAACGACGGTCGCAGAGAGTTGAAGATTGATGCACTTTGCCCACGAGGCTTTACTTGGGCAGAGAATGGCGTTCCTGCAGATTGGGCGGTTAAGGTTGACGGCGACGGCTACAAAGTTGATGGTGAAATCAACGCAAGCGACTGGGTAAAAATCAACGGAGCTTTTGTTGCTCTCGAGGTAGTTCAGAATGATGGCTTATGGTTCGCTAAAATCAAACGAGATGGAATTGATGTGTGGGTGGAACTCACGCCAGTAACTGAAATTCCAGCAGGCGACAATGGAACTATCGTTGAAAATCGACCAACACCACCAGCTGAACCAGAAATAAAGGAAGAGCAACCAGAGATACGAGAAGAGCCTAAACCAGAGGTTAAAGAAGAAATACCAGAGGTAAGGGAAGAAAAATCAGAAATAAAGGAAGAAAAGCCAGAGTTAAAGGAAGAACCTATGGAAAATAAACCACAAGTCGAAATCAAAATTAACGAACGCAAATTCACAGATAAGGAGATTAAAATGTTAGAAGATTTACAAAAAGAAGCAGTTAAAAATATTGGCGATACTGAATATGAGCCAAGAATTAGCGAGAAAGCTAAAACTACAGTATATTTCATTGCTGACTTAGGAATTTTAGTAAATATGCTAATTGCTACAATTTGTGTTATTCTAATTCCAAACGCAACAAAAGAGATTTTGGCGATCAGCGGAGCAATTGCTACAGCGTTCGCAGGACTAAAGCCGATATTCAAACTTGGCGCTAAGAAATAGATAGAGAATTAAGAGAATAAAAAAGAACCCAAAACGGGTTCTTTTTAGAAAGGTAAAATAAACAACATGCTCTTCACATCCGAGTTAGCGTCAGAAAGTCGCTGAAACTGAACACTCGGACTCTTTAATTATACCAAATTTCGTAAGAAAAATAAAGCTTATCGTTAATTTTTATCAACCAGAGAGAACGTATAAACCACTAAAACAATCGCTAAAAAGTTCAAAATACGAAGTGCTAAATTGTCAGATAAAACCAACAACGCTAAATTTGATAGAAAACAAACTACTAAAAAGTTCTTTTTAAACTTATCACTCATTATATTCGCTCCTTTATTTCTTCTAAATTTTCATTGAATAGTTCTATAATTCTTTCAACTTCTTCAAATACTGCTTGTTGGTCAAATTCTACTTCAAAGAAATTATCTGGTGAATCAATATTGAGTTTCTGTTTAAATTCATCACTTACAAATATTGTTTTCTTAGCCATTTCTTTCTTTAAATGTGGATTCAAAAGAGATTTAATTCTTTTATCGTCATATTTTTTAGTTTTATTCATATTTATTCCTATTTTTATACGACACTCGTTATATTAGGCTTATAGCATATAATTCCGTGCCTCTTATACATCTCATTTATTTCGTCATCATCATCAAATGCGAAGAGAATATTTTTAAAGCCAATATGATCTTTAATTAAGTCTTCCTTAACTTGATAAGCTGGTCGTAAATCATTTTCTAGGCGCATAAAATAATTACATTTGAATCTATCGATTTTAAATTTTTCCATATTACTGAGAAACCAATCTCCAGTTGCTTTTTCGCATCTTTTATTTCTACCAGTTATAAGAGCAACCCTAATTTCTTCTCCCATTGCCAACCTATTCGGTGTATTTATATCATTTATTAAATAGAAAATAGATTTTAATAGCACAAACCCACTCGCTAATGCTGTATCTTTTACTACTTCATCATAAGAATAAAAGTTTTCGTAATCTTTATCTTTACCTTGAATATATTTCAAACGGTGCGAGCAATCTGCTAAAACTCCATCGATGTCAAATATTATGTATTTCATTTGCTTATCCTTATTTTATTTCAACTTCCTTACCTTTGTAATAGCATTTACCATCTATAAAATCTATATCATTCCGCCAAAAATCATTTGAATAGGTTCGGCAGATTTTAATTTTTCGAAGTGTGTCGGCACTGTGTTGTGGTGGTTCATTTTGAATAGAGAATATGATTATAAAAACGAACCAACCTATCGAAAATAAAATAAATAAGAAGAAAAATACTTTTATCCAATCTATATCTTTAAACATATTCTTTATACTTCCTCTCATTTTCTAATTCTTTTTTATAGCATTCTTCGCATACTGGATAACCGAAGCCATATTCATTATGAATTGCTTTACTAGAATAGCTTTTTCCGAATTTAGTCTTTTTCCTACAGTTTGCACAATTTATTATTTGTTCCATATTGTGGCAAATTAAAGGACAATCTTCTGGCAATTCATAATCTTCGTATTCCTGCTTTTTAAAATTCCATTTTTTTACTATTATTGACATATTTTAGTTCCTTTTTATTCTTCTAAAATATTTGAGTTTAATAAATCCTTATGTCTCAATACGAGGCCTTGCGATTTCCCACAAAGGAAATTCACTCTTTTACTTATCTCCATAAGTTTATCTTCTTGTTCCCACTTTTCCGCCCTTGTTTCTGGGGGATTTTTGAGATTGAGCCAATATGTGCGATTTTCTCTCACGATTTCTGAAGTTAGCTCTGCAAGGATTGCTATTATTTCTAAAAGTTCTTTGTTAGTTGGTTGTTGCTTATTCATCTTTTTTCTCCTCAATTTTTGGTTGTTTTGGAAAGCTCATCCAGTAAATAACTGGTTTGTCTGTATTTTCAAAACCAACATCATTACCATATTCAGACCAAATATCTGTATATACGCTTTTACTTTGAGGCGTATATACAAGAACTTCTTCACCATCTTCAGGGAAATCACCCTCCCACATAAATTCAATTTTACTGTCTTTATAGTCTTTATAATATTCTTTCTCTTCCTCATCAAGAGGTCTTATAGTAAGTTTATTCCATTCTGTATTTTTCATATCTACTTCACTTCGTTTATTATAAATTTTACGAACAACGCTATAATAGATACAATCGCAACAATTCCAAGAACAACTGCGACTGGTATCCAAATAGGGGAGAGAACCCACCACCAACTCCAATCAATAACATGAGTTAGTTTTAGAGCGATAAACAGAATCGTTAATGCCCCTAAAAAGCCTATACCGCCGTTAGTTGATATGTTTGTTGATTTATCTTCATTTTCCATTCTTTATTCTCCTTTAATATTATTGAGGTAGGGCAGAAACACTTATAGCTTGACCATTTTTTACACAATATTTTATTCAGCTTTTATGATTTGAAAAGTGCTTGTTTCTGTCTATCCCTCAAATCTGAACATAACCTTGCGCGTATGACAAAACCACGCTAAAACTATTATTATAACTACCACATTACTATTTATAATTTTAATTATGCTCAGGTTCGAGGGGAGGAGCATAGCTCCTCCAAGGAATATTAAATGATTAAAATAATCTGTTGTAGGGTATCCAGCCCTACAAGGGACGACTAAATAATTTTAGTCCTCCCCTCTAGTAGTTGTGTATTACTTAGGGCTTTCGCCCCTTGTAAGGTTGGAATTAAATTGTTAAAATTCTACTTTCTTTAGTTTTGGTTCGCCAAGATACTCCTGAATTTCGAAAATTGCTTGATCATATCCAATCACGAATCTTGCGCGATAACCTTTATTTCTTAGCTCTTTAAGCATTTTGTCTTGCTCGATTAAATGTTTATTCTGCCTAATTTCGCCATTTTTCTTGAAAACAATAACATTTTCAGCTTTAATTTCGAGAAATAGGCCACTGGCTAAGGCATTACTTTCAGCAATGAACAGATCCGGCCAAGCTCGTGATTTCTGAAATTTCTTGTGTTTAGCTGCTTGTCCTGGGCTCATTTTCATTCCGCTTGAGAAATCTGTGCGAAATAGCACGTTTGGGTAGTTCTTGCGTAGGTAATCGCAAATTCTAAGGTGCAGATTTTCTTCATTTTTTCTCATTAACATACCTTAATTCCTCATATCTTTGCCATTCTGGCGAAATAATATTAACTTTAATTTTAACTACTCTAGAAACACCATTAATTAAAATTTTCATAATTCTTCCTTTTATATTTCAGCCCTCCAACGGACACAAGGCTCATAACCACGAAATAATCGCGGCGAGCTACTAATAAGGAGGTGCTCGACTTTTTTCTGCAGCTCTAAACCACTTGCGAAACCTGTGCCCACTGGAAGGCTGAATTTATTTTTTAAAATCCTACTGCTCGTCGATAATCATCAAACTGCTGTGAACGCTCTATACTATTTTCTTTACATTCTTTGAGATATTCATTATAATAATCGTTTTGCCAATCTTCGAAAGGGAAGTCTTTAATATCCATTTTTTCGGCAAGGCCATTACCAATTTCGTAATATCTGCAAAATTCGTCAAAATCCATATCTTCAAAACCATCTTCGTAAAGATTGCGATTTTCTAAAATAATATTTTCCAGAAAGTCACGGATTAATTTTTGGTCAAAATTCATAGCTTAACTCCTTTATTAATTTTTCGCTGTTCATTCGCAAGAAATCTTCACAAATTTGTCGATCTTCACAGTCCATTACATATTGCAGCATTTCCGCTTTTAAAGGGAGAGCGAGTTTTGAACTGAAAATTTCTTTTAATTCCGTGATATCTGCGGCTGAATATTTATTAAAAATTTGACTAATTACTGTTCTGAAATTCATTTTTGATCCTTTGTAAAAAATGTTCGTTGGCGATTTTGAGTCATTCTTTGCACACGAGCTGCAATGACTTTTTTAATTTCTTGCCGTGTTTGAGACGGCATTTTTTCATAATACTTAGCCACAAATTCTCGTATTTCGTCGACTTCGAACTCTTCGAAGACTTCTGCCACTTGGCGTTCATCTTTCATTTCTATCAGCTTTGAGCGATAGGCGGCGACATAGTCCGCCCACGCTTTCGCTGAATGATTTTCTTTATAAAATTGATACGCTAGTTGTTTAACTAATAGATATTCAGGTTTTGTCATAGATAGAATCCTTGTAGTCGTTCAAGATGATTAGCTCGCGGGTCTTGATAGAGCATATCACCATTACCAGTGAGCATTTCTGCGCCAGTTTCATCAAGAATGATTTTTGAGTTTAACGAATTTGTCACACTGAAGGCAATTTTGGTTGGAATATTCGCTTTAATCAAGCCTGTTACCACATCAGCAGAAGGTCGCTGAGTTGCGAGAATCAAGTGAATTCCTACTGCTCGAGCTTTTTGTGCGATTCGAATAATCGAACTTTCTGCGCTTGGTATTCCTAGATCTGAAGCCTCAAGAATTGCTTTTTCGAGCTCTTTCATCGCTTTTTTCTGTTCCTTAATCGTTTCTTTTTCAAGCTCTGACATTCTTGGGTTAATTTTCAGATCTTCTAGTGATTTTACTTCCGATAAATCAAAATCTTTATTAAAATGCAGAATCGTTTCGATCATACCTTTAATATTCAATTTAAACTCTTCGCGTTTATTACCAGATGTCATCATCAGATCTGCAAATTCATCAATTACGCAAACGATTCGTGGCATTTTACCTTTGTAATCTTCGATTTTTCGCACACCAGCTTTTCGCAAAGTTTTATAGCGAGATTCCATTACTTCCACTAAATCCGCAAGTGTTTCTTGTGCATGAATTGGATTAGTGATAATTGGTTTCATTAAATGCTTACTATCTTCATAAAATCCAAGTTCAACTTGTTTTGGATCGATTAGCACGAGTTGGAGTTCATCTGTCGAAAGCTGTTTAGTGAGCGATTCGAGAATTACATTTAGCATTACTGATTTACCCGAGCCAGTCTGACCAGCGATTAGCAGATGCGGCATTTTAGTCAGATCGCCATAATGATTTTCACCGAAAATATCTTGGCCGAGTGGGATTTCGAAAGTGCCTTTTTTAAGCAGAGAATCGTCGAAATCTAGAACTTTACGCTCAGGGTTTGGAATTTCCACGCCGATTAAGTTTGTGCCATAAATTGGCGCAAGCACACGAACTGATTTTGCTTGAAGAGCGATTGCTAAGTCGTCAGCACGTGAGCCGATATTTTTCATTGCGACCCCACGATTTGGCCGAAAAGTATAACGGATTACACTTGCACCAGTGAAGGTTTCGCCAATTGCGCCACCGATTCCGAATTCCAAGAATTTTTTAATAATCAAATTCTCATTAGTTTCGCCATCAGTTTCGAGTAAATCAACGGTCGTATTCTTCTCGCTGAATTTTTCCGCAACATTCATTTTGCGCTTAATTTTAGCTTTGTCAAATCCAGTTTCGATATTGGCAAGAACTTCCATTGATTCTTGTCCGTTTAAAATATCACTCGGGTTAGGGAAAAACTTCGCATTATCGTTGTTGACATAGTCGAAAACGTTCGTAATGAGTTTTTCAGTGGTTGGCAAGAACTCAAGCAGATCATTTCGGGAATATTCGAACTCGCGAATTTGGGGCGAGCCATCTCGATTTCTAGTTTTCTTGATTTCAATAAAACCAACACTTTCAATTTCTTTTTTAAGAACTTTTTCAGCCAAAACTAGATAAATTGAGCCCTGAAGTAGATATTTGTAATTTTCTTGATATTCCGGATCAAGTGGATCGTTAGTAGCAGAAGAGTAAAATGAAACTGTTTTATAATCTTTAAGCTTGAGCTTATCACCCGAACCTTTAATGATTACGTCGATAATTCCAACCATTGGCACTTTCGAGATTTCAGCTTCGAGCCGTTTTTCAGCATCAATAACTTCGAATTTTGGCGCTTCCTCAAAATAAATATTGAGTGAATCGTTAAATTCTTTAATCATCTTTTCACGACTACCAGTTTTACCATAATCTATTTCATAATCACTGGTTGAATTTATTTCATCAAGTCCAGCAGCTGCAGCTTCGTCAAAAGTTCCGCCCTTGTAGTAAATTTCGAGCGCTTTATGAAAAGCTTTACCGACTACCATTGATGGACTCGAA
>JABCOZ020000014.1 GCA_013333405.2 Candidatus Saccharimonadota bacterium
ATTGCAGCTGATATTCATAAAATCTCGATGACACCAGATATGAGCGACGAAAACTTTGCCGGAAATTCAAGCGGCGTAGCGATTCTCTATAAGCTTCTTGATTTCGAACAACACATCAAAGACAAAGAGCGATATTTCGAACGAAGTTTGCTCGAACGATTCTGAATTTACAATTCCTTCCTTGTAAAGGGCTCAAAGATGGCTAAAATTTCAACTGAAGATATTGATGTGGTATTTAAACGAGCTTTGCCGCAAAATGACCTTGAAACCAGCCAAATTATCAACAACCTTAACGGACTTGTAGATCGTGAAACACTTGTCAGTCAGTTATCATTCGTGCGAGATGCTAAAGAAACAGTGAATCTTGCGCTAAGCGAGAAAAATGAAGCAGATAATGCAATGAATAGTGCTGAAATTGCAGATCAGAACGAAAAAGTAGAAGAATAGAGCGGAAAATATATATAAAATATAGATACTTTATATAAAGACTATCTATATTTTATATATTTCGAAAGATTTTTATGAAAGATAGAGAAAAAAACGAGACTAGATCCGTAGACTATTGGCAAAACCGTGCCGCTGCTCGTTTTGAAAACCAAGAACAGCAATCTTTGAACTATATTCACCGGATAAAAAATGCTTACACTGATGCTGAAATTCGAACAATTCGTGAAATTAAGAAATTATATACCAATTATTACCGCAACGATAAAACTTTCGATAAATTCGCTTTGCAAGGCATTGAGCCAAGCGGAAGTGTGGCAAGATTTAAAGCGGAAATGGAGAGATCGGGATTAAATCAATATCTACCAGATAATTACGATTTCAGAATGACAAGATTAGAAATGCTCAATCATCAGATTTGGGCAGAACTAAAAAAGGCTGGAATTGAGCAGAATAGCCTCACAGCTAATTCGGTTGTGAATACAATTAATAATTCATACAATCGAGCAATCTTTGACACCGAAAAACAGTTTGGCTCACTTTTAACTTTTTCGAAATTAAACTCACGCACTGTGCAGGAAATTTTGAACTATAAAATTGAAGGAAAGCATTTTTCGAACCGTATTTGGAAGAATACTGATATTTTAGCCGAGCAAATTAATTCAAAAATTGCTACAGCTGTAGCAATTGGGCAAAGTCCTGAAAAAACGATCCGTGAAGTTCGTGAACGCTTTGATGTTGGGCGATTTTATGCTGAACGACTTGTTCGCACTGAATCTGCTTTTTACCACAATTCAGCAGAGCTGCGAGCTTATCAAGAGCTAGGAGTTGAAAAATACCGTATTAATGCCACATTAGACAACCGCACTAGCGATATTTGCCAACATAAAGACCATAAAGTTTTTAAAATTAGTGAAGCCAAGCAAGGTGTAAACTTTCCACCATTTCACCCACTTTGCCGAACAACGACAGCTGCATATTTTGGTGAAGAATTCGATCCAGAAACTCGAATCGCTAGAAACCCAAAAACGGGCGAGAATTACGAGACGCCAAATATGAGTTATGAAAAATGGGCAAAAGTTAGTGGAATTTCGAAAGCCGAACCAGTTTCAACGCCGACCATTTCGCCAGCAGATGATAAGATTGAAGTTAAAATTAAAAAACCACCAACTAAAAAAGTTAATAATTCTGATATTAAGAGCTTAAAACTTGAAGATTCGCTTGCTCAAGCATTAAAAACTGATGATATTAGAGAAAAAGTCGTCAAAAAACTAAACGCAATGCCGGAAACTCATCGTTCTATTTGGGCTAAGTTTTCAAGCGAGCTATCTTTTAAAGATTCACCACTTGGGAATGATAACTTTAGCGTGCTTGGAAATAAAGTAAGTGTTCGTATAGCTGGTATATTCGATGGCTCAACTGGAAATCGAAAAGATATAAGAAAGCCATTTGAGGTTTTTCTACATGAATACGGCCACGGTTTCGATCATCGAGCAGGGCGTGGTTCATTTTATGGAGCTACTGGTAAGTTTGAACTTTCTAATGGTAAAACTCTTGGTGAAACCGTTTTTGATGAAGCAAATAGATATCTAAAAACTAAAGAAGGAAGAAACTTAGCTTATAGACGGCATAATCTGTCTATTGAACTTAAAAACGAGCTTGAAAATGGCTATTCGAAAAATGATTTAGCAAGTATTTTTGATTTATATGGTGGTGCTGCGTTTAGTAACGGACTAAGAGTCTTTGGAATGGGTCACGAACAGAAATATTGGGATGGCAGAAAAACGATAAGAGGTGTAAAATTAAGTAAGGAGCAAATTGAAAATCATAAAAAGCGTTTTCTCGGTTCGGAGGCTTTCGCCGAAATGTTTTCGGCAACTGCTCGAGACGACAAAAAGGAAATCGAGCTTTATGAAAAATATTTGCCGGAAAGCTTTAGTATGTTTAACGAATTATTAGAAAGGATTTCAAAACTATAATGAAAACAAAATATGAATTTACCCACGAAGACACAGTTGGAGTTTATGGTTTGTGGTATAGCGATGAAGTTTTAGATGAATATGCGCGAAAATTCAAAATATTTGATGATCTCGGAGAGCCTGCTTTTCTGGTGATTGGTGGAGATGAGCAACATATCAAAGATTGCGTTGAGGCTGCTCGTAAATCAATCGAGAATGGCAAACCTTTTTTCTATAACGCCCCAGAATATATTCAAAAACGAATGATCGAAGAGCGAGAAAATCTTGAAAACAATGTCCGTTATTAAAAATATTGCATAAAAATAAACATTATGCTATAATATTACCAGAACCATTTGCGACTTTTAGCATTAAGCTGAGAGTCGTTTTTCTTTTTGCGAAAAACACAGCAAGCCCAAGCCAAAAGTCGTGCTTGGGGCGGAATATCAAGCTGAGAAGCGTAAAATCGAAAGGAGAATATGGAAAACAATCCTGATTCAACAAAACCTGCTGGCGAAAACGGTATGAACCAGAATCAACAGGGTGATGAACCGAAAACTTTCACGCAAGATGAAGTGAATGAAATCATGTCGAAGCGCTTGAACGAAAAAAGTGCTAAAGATGAGGCTAAATTCGAGAAGCGGCTTGCTGAAGCCCAGAAAGAATGGGAACGAAAGGCAAAGCTTAGCGATGAAGAGCGTGCTGCAGAAGCTCAAAAAGCGAAAATCAGCGAGCTCGAAGAACGCGAAAGAAAAATCACAATGCGAGAACGCAGGACTGAAGCCGCTGAAAAACTTGCTGCGAAAGAAATTCCATCAGAATTCGTGAATTATGTTGTCGATGCCGACGCAGAAAAAATGGATTCGAACATCGAAGGACTTTCGAAAGTTTGGAATTCCGCTCTTGAAAAAGGCGTGAAAGCTAAACTTGCTGGAAAAACTCCAGAAGATGTTGGTGGAAACAACTCACAAGGAGCGACATCAAATTACACACAAAGTAATGGTGTAAGTTCGTTCTAATCAGACTCAAGAAAAGAAAGGGATTTTATGGCAGTAGATGCACATAATATCTATTCCGACAATGCCGAAACAAAGGCAAAATTGGCTGAAATTAAAGGCCAAATCATCGAAGCTGTAATAAAAGGAACAGTTTCAACTAAAATTAAAAATACTTTTGGAATTGGAAACCCAAGCGCTGGATCAGTAGCTTACGACCGCTTGAAAAACGCTGTTGCGAAAAATTATGGCTCAGCACGTAAAGATAGCAAAGGTGAGCCAGTTCGTAATACTGGACGTGTTATCAATAATATTGATGACCGCCAAGAAATCGTTGAGGAATATGACAATACTGATATTAAACAGTTTGGTATTGCTGACCTCATCACACGTCGAAAGAACTCACAAGCAAGCTCACTAGCTCGATATCTTGATACAGCATTCTTTGCTGAAGCTGTTAAATCAGGAACAGAGATTCAGAGTTTGACTTCAGCAACACCAATCGAGGAAGTTCTCGAAAAAGTTATTCAAACAGTTGAAACTGTCAAGAATGACTGGGTTGATGGTGTAGATCGAAGCGAAATTGTTTTGACAGTGACACCAGCAATTTACGGTA
>JABCOZ020000015.1 GCA_013333405.2 Candidatus Saccharimonadota bacterium
CCGCGGCCATTGCTTTAATTTTATCTTTATTAGCCAATAATTCAACTCCTCTTTAAAATCCCTCCTTTGGGTTATCAAGCCAATAGTTGATTAACTTATCTATCATTTTAGTTGCCTGTTTAAACCCATCTTTACTCATAAGGTCTTTAAAATTGGATGTAAAAACAATGGCAACTAAATCAACTGTATTTAATCTATATAAACCTGCATTCCAATAGGCATCTATATGTGATTCAAAAGCAAATTCCTTAAAATCATTTCCTCCATTTCTCAACTCAATTATTGGATCAGCTTTTAACTTATCTTCAATAGCCACTTGTAGATTTTTACGTGCATTTACAAGCCATTGTTTACCTTGTTTAGATAACAGATTATTTGTTTCATTTGTAAAACGTTGGATGTATTTATTACCATAGTTTAGATAGTAACTAGGAGCCTTTTTTCCTGGATTTTGTTTGATGAAATCATTATATCTCCATTTGTAATAATCAACTGAACCTAATAGAGCTTTTGGATATGGGGTCGGCTCAAATCCATCTATGTCAACATAAGATATAGGGTTATTGTTACTAAATGCATACGGTGACATCTTCGGGAACTTCTCCGCTTTCGGATCCGTACTCATCCACAGACCCAACCTTAGCTCATAATACCTCGCACCATAGTAGTACAACCCCGTCTCCTCGTCAAATTCCTTCGCATTGAAGAGGTAAGGGGTGTTCCACGTATTGTTGCGCTCTTCGATGAACACTTCGCCAAACGGAACATACTCGATGTGCTGCGAAACTTCGCCATCAAGGTTGGTAATGTAACTACTGCTACCCAAATGGTCAGGATGATAGTAGAACTGCATCTTCTCGTAGTCGTCGTTCGGCTTAAAGTTGCCATTTGCAGCTCTTGTGCGTGCCATCGCCCTTGCTTGTGCCGCCTCCGGCGTACCGTCGTTGCAGCAGAATTGTCGTGCAAACGAGAGGAAAGAGAGCTTGTTCAAGCTGGCCCGAGTGCAGCCGACAATGTCTTTTAGACAACCCTGACCGTTTAGGTAGTAGTCATTGTCCAGCCCGTTGTATGGCAAGTCGAACGCCTTGTAGTTGTCCTTAATGGATTGTAAGTGCTGGTTGTACATATCCTTGTAGTTAATGGTCAACCCATCCGCTTCATTGCCTGCATACGGTATTCGTCTTGGGTATGTCTCTTATGTTCACCGATATATGCTGCTTTTTTGATTTTACTTCAAATTCTATCATACTCTTAAATTGTTTATGGTTATCTACTATATAACGGTGTTCTTTCCTGTTTATTGATTACGGCTTTTAATACCCTTATAAGGGTATTGCCCGTTACCCTTATATGGATGTTGTAGCATACCCTTGTATGGGTAAGTTCAAACAATCTATATGTGGTTTACCATAGACTTGTTGTTTTAATGTTATACATTCTGTTATTTATCACTGCTGTGACTCGCCATATGTGTTCCACATTTGTTACTCTTTTTATTTTGACAACTTCAAATTTTGAGCATTACCTTTAATGTCTATTTCTTTAGTATCTAATCTCTTATTTATATCTATTTTATGCTTGCACAATATCTTTTTAAATCTTTCTTTGTTAATATTAGTAATTCCTTCAAATATAGTATCGCCTTTATAATTATATATTCCTATAAATTCCAGACAATCGGGTCCATTGCAATAATCAGATCCCCAAATAGCATAGTAAATGCTTTTTTTTGATTTTACAATTCCTATCTCATAAATAGGCGTTTGTAACACATTTAAAAATATGCCATTTACAGTTCTTTTTTTTGTATTTGCTATTGGGAGTTTATACTCTTTTAAAATTGTATCATTAGCTGTAAAAACAAGTACTTGTTTTAGAATGATAGGAGTTGAATATGGATCTTCTTGATAATCTAAGATATCTAAAGTATCCTTGCTATATTCACTCTTTACAATTAAAGCATACTTTCCTGTTTTGTTTATAAAAATGCTATCAGACTCCGAATAGTACGGTTGTTTTTTATTTGTACCTCTAGTATTATCTGTAAGGGTAATTATACCCTTATTACAGGTAATACATGTAAATAATAATAACAAGCAAATAATAATTTTCATCATTTTTTTCTCAATAAATTTCCAATAGGAGTTGCTATTTTAGAATGTCCCGATAATTCCATTGCTCTATATTTTAGAAAAACATTATTTAATTAACCGACTGTCCAATGTTCTAAAGAAACCCATCTTGCTTTTGTCGTTTCTTTAAAATCTTTCATATTGCCAGATAATACTGCTGAATAACTCGAAGATTTCATATTTTTGACAGCTGCTTTGTCTTGATTTTGTGGACTAAAATCGGCTTCTTTATAAAACCTTTTTAGAAATTGATAAACACCTGCTGCAGAACCTCCAGAATTTGGGTTTGTCCCAGGATGAGTTTTATAGTTTTCAGGGCTTTCGGCATACGATTTATTTGTAAAATTCTCACCATTATTCCACGTATTATAGTCTAACGGATTATTTTTGCGTCCAGCTTCTGTCTGCTTTAATGTTGAAAGTGATGCTCTTAAATTCAACTCATCTGTGGTCATTCCTTTCACCTCTTTTTGATCTTTTATTGCCCACTTCTTGGTCCCTCCTTTGATTACAATCTTTGAAATAGGAACAACGTAAACCTTACTATCGTTTTTCCCATCGTTTCTAAGATATCGTCCATCAGAAGAATTTACGTCACCAGGAGATGATGTCTCAAGTCCATAAAAGTCTATAAATATTATAGGATTATTAAGAGTGTAGCAATATGAAGAATAATTAGGTGTTTTTTCCTGCATAGGATCAATTGACATCCAAATACTTATCCTTGGCTCATAGTATCTTGCACCATAGTAGTACATACCTGTCTCCTCGTCAAACTCTTTGGCGTTGAAGAGGTAAGGGGTATTCCACGTATTGTTGCGCTCTTCTATGAACACTTCTCCAAATGGCACATACTCGATGTGCTGGGCTACTTCGCCATCAAGGTTGGTGATGTAACTACTGCTACCCAAGTGGTCGGGATGGTAGTAGAACTGCATCTTCTCATAATTATCCTTGTCATGGAAATTATTATCTACAGCAGCACGTGTGCTGGCATTCATAGCCCTTGCCTATGCCGCCTCCGGCGTACCGTCGTTGCAGCAGAATTGTTGTGCAAACAAGAGGAAAGTGAACTTGTTCAAGCTTTCCCGAGTGCAGCCGACAATGTCTTTTAGACAAACCTGACCATTCACATAGTCGTCATTTTCCTGACCGTTGTATGGGATGTCAAAGGTACGATAATTTTCCTGGATAGCCTGCAACTGGTCGCCATATTTTTTCTTATAGTCCACCGTCAAGCCATCAGCCTCATTGCCTGCATACGGTATTCGTCTTGGGTCTGCGCCATAAGAAGCGAGGTCGCCAAGCTTGCTGACAATTCTCTGGCTACCCACATAAATGTGCTTC
>JABCOZ020000016.1 GCA_013333405.2 Candidatus Saccharimonadota bacterium
AAAAATCGCCATTCGAATTGTATTAAAAATGATCAAACTCGCAATAATTACAAAAATTGAACCTGCAAGAATTCCAACTTTCTCGGCAAAATTAATCGTGTTCGAAATATTCTTAATCACCTCATTTCGATCGCTCGCATATGTTGGCGGATGATCTGGGTCAAGGCTTGATTTTATCAATTTGTTATTTTCAACAAGATTTTTAAGCTCGGTTGAATCTGAAATATCAACAAGTTTAACATTAAAAATACCAAAAAATTCATTATTCGATTCAATCAAGGCTTTTCGAATATCCGCGTCGGCAGAATTTTTTCGCGCAAATTTATCTCGCGCCTCTTGTGGTGAGGTGTAAGTTATATTTGTCACCGTCTTAAGATCACCGATTAACTTTTTCATCTTTTCAATATCAGAATTTGAAACACCTTTTTTCAGATAAATCGACATATCAACTTTATTTTTAATATCATCAACGGTATCCATCAAAATTGAGCGTGCAAGAAGTGAGCCGAAAATAATCACCAAAGTAACCGTCATTACCGCCGTTGCAGCAACCGAAAGCCAAGCGTTTCGAATGAAGCTATTCGCACCATATTTTGTAATTCTCCAGAGAGTTAGGGTTTTGCGACGGCGTTGTTTTTGCTGCATAATAACTTTAGAATTTTGTTTCTTTCTACCTTGCTGCGCCTGAGAGCTTTTATGATGTCTTAATTTTTCTTCTCTCATCACTGTCTATACTCCCCTTGTGATTGGTCATGAGTGATTTTTCCGCCATTTAAGGTAATCACACGCCTTTTAAGTTTATTTACAATTTCAACATTATGAGTTGTTAAAACTACCGTTGTTCCATAATCGTTAATTTTTTCAAGCAAGCGAATAATATCCCAACTGTGTTTTGGGTCGAGATTTCCTGTTGGCTCATCGGCAATCAGAATTTTCGGCTGACGCGCTAAAGCTCGAGCAATAGCAACACGCTGACGCTCACCACCGCTCAACTGATGTGGAAAATTACCTTCTTTACCTTCCAGACCAACAAGCTTAATAACTTTTGGAACCGTTGCTTTAATTTCATGATTTGTCATTCCAGCAATTTCAAGCGCAAAAGCAACATTTTCGAAAACCGTTCGATTTGGCAAAAGTTTGAAATCCTGAAAGATCACACCAATTCGCCGTCGCAAAAGTGGAATATCCTTGTCTCGCAATTTATCATAGTCAATTCCACCAACTACAATCTTGCCGCTAGTTTGCTTTTCTTCACGAGTGAGCATTTTTAAAAGCGACGATTTTCCGGCACCACTCGTTCCAACCAAAATCACAAACTCTTTCGGTTTAATATGAAGACTGATCCTGTTTATTGCAGGAGTTTTTGAATTCCCATAAACTTTTGTTACACGATCTAATAATATCATCACTTTTAATTATACCAGCTTTTTATAAAGCGTTCAAGCTTATTTATATATTTTATTTAACAGATAAAAATAAGCAGCCAAAATTAACCGCATTATTTTATTTTTTAGATTTTTCTTTCTTTCGAAGAAGCTGTGCAGTATAGTTTTCTGGAGAATCAGCAGTTCTGTCAATACCCAAAACTTCTAAAACATCCCATAATTCTTGACGAATCCCCTCAGGATTATCTCCTTTTTTAACTTCTCTTTCAAGCTTAATGAACGTTCCAAGTTTTTCAACATCATCCAAGTAAAAAGTTGTATCTTCTACTTGAAGTTTTTGACGATTTCGAAGAACTTCAACCTTCATTTCGAAACCTAATTGTTGTACAATGTGCGCTGTTTCAGAATAATTCAAAACAGGTGTTTCGTGAATTAAGTCAACATTTTCACTTTGAACGTGTCGTTTTTGGATTAATTGATACCATGGCTTGCGCTTTGGATCAATAATCTCTGTTCGAATCATCAATTTTGGCAAGTTTCGACTTGGTTGATAGCCGCGTGGCAAAAAAACGCGGTCATTCTGAAAAATAACACGACCAAAATCATGCCCCGTATCTGTTAAGCGCTTGATAAAATCAACCTTATTTTTAATTTTTGCTTTTACAATAACTTTTTTCATAGCTTGATTATATCATATATTTTAACTGTTGCCAAGATGCTTATATTTTAGTCGTTGCCGAGATTGTTCTGAAAGACAAACCGTTGCAGCCATCGCAACATTCAGGCTTTCGATTTCGCCAATTTGCGGAATTATCACCTTTTTCTTAACTTTCGAAAGAACCTCTTCTGAAACGCCAGAACCTTCATTACCAAAAATCCAAGCAGTCTTTCCTGTAAAATCCTCATCATAAATTGTTTTTTGGGCTTTTAAGCTTGTTGCAAAAGTTGGAACTTTAAGATTCTCGATAACCTCTTTTAAATCTTCATTCTCAAAAATCTCTAGTTGAAAATGCGCCCCCATCCCTGCTCGCAAAACTTTTGGCGACCAAGCTGAAACAGTCCCTTTTGAACAAATTATTTGTTTAACACCAAAACCAACTGCACTACGTAAAATTGTTCCCAAATTTCCTGGGTCCTGAACCCTGTCGAGGATGATTGAGTCTTCACAAAAATTAACACCTTGATTTTTTGGTATTTTCACGGCAAATAGAACACCAACACCCTCAATAACAGGGCTAATCTTTGAATATATTTTAGCTTCAAGCTCGATAATTTCAGTATTCAATTCTTCACATTTTTGGATAATCGTTTCAACTTCTTCGCTTCTTTTTGAAGAACTCGAAATCACGCAAAAATCCGGCGCGCCAAAACGCTTAAGCCACTCGGCCGTCAGGTGCGCACCCTCAATAATGGTCATTTTTTGCTTATTTCGAAAACTTTGCTTTCCTGAAAGCTGAACAAGTTTTTTAACCAATGGATTTTGCGCCGAACTAATCTTCTTCATTAAATCTCGCTTGATTTTACGCGAATTTGCGAGGCATCATCACGATTTCGAACACTAACTAAGCCGTCACCTTCAACTGTTTCGAAATCGATCACAACAACTTTTGGCACACCAATTTCATCTGCTTTAGCGTAAACTTTACCAACTTTTCCGCTCAAATCAAATTCTACATTTTTGTACTTTTTGCGAAGCTCAGAATAAACCTCTCTAGCTTTTTCAACTAAAGCCTCTTTGTTTTTCAAAAGTGGAGCCACAATAATTTTAGTTGGCGCAAGGTTTTCTGGTAAAGCTAGATAAGTTCGAGTTTTACCTTCAGATTCAACCTCGGTATAAGCATTCGAAAGAACCGCCATCAAAAGACGTTCAACGCCAAAACTTGGCTCAATCACATGAGGAATGAACTTTTTACGCGTTTGCTTATCAGTATATTCCATATTCTTACCACTCGCTCGCTGGATATTCGCAAGATCAAAATCAGTGCGATAAGCAATCCCCATCAGCTCTTCTTTACCAATTGGATAATTAAATTCAAAATCAACAGTGCGTTTTGAATAATGCGCGCGGTCTTCTTCTGGAACTTCAAGTTCATATAGTGAACTTTGCGGCAAGCCCATTTTTTCAGTTAAGAATTTTCGAACTAAATCAAGCAATTTTTCAAATTCAGCCTCCCAATTCTCAGGATCTACAAAATATTCAATCTCCATTTGCTCAAACTCGCGAGAACGAAAAACAAAATCACGTGGACTAATCTCGTTTCGAAAAGCCTTCCCTTGTTGCGCAAGGCCAAATGGCAAGCTTGGATAAAACGAATCAACTACATTTTTGTAATTAGTGAAAATTCCCTGAGCAGTTTCTGGACGAAGATAAGCTACAGAGTTTTCGTTGACAACCGCACCAACATTGGTCTGGAACATCATATTAAAGCTACGGACATCACTCAAATCATTACCTTTTGGCGATTTCAAACCTTTTTCACGAATAATTTCAGTAATTTTTTCGTTCGAAAGACCTTCAGCTTCAATTCCGGCATCTTTCAAAAGGTGGTCCGCTCGATAGCGTTCGCCAGTTTTTAAATCCTCAACCAAAGGATCGGCAAAAGTCGCAGCATGACCACTCGCTTTCCAGACTTTTGGATTCATAATGATTGCAGCATCAACACCAAACATATCTTCACGGTTCTCAACAAAGAAATCCCACCATTCGTTCATGATTTTGCGCTTTAATGCTAAACCAAGTGGGCCGTAATCCCAAGTTCCGCGCATTCCACCATAAACTTCGCTACCTTGCCAAATAAAACCGCGCCGTTTTGCGAGGCTAACAATTCTGTCCATTAAGTCTTCGTTCTTCATTTTTCCTCCGTATACTCTTTTAACCATTATATCAAAAAAGCTCTCATTTTTCGAGAGCTTTTCCTTAAAATTATTATAAAATTATAGCTTTAATTTCGATTTTTTTTCGAAAAAACAATATGGTGACCACGCCTAAAATAGAAAAAGCTGGGATAATTAAATTTTGAGATTTTTCGAAACCAGTATTTGGAGCTTGAACTTTCGCTTCCAAAGCTTCATCCTTTGGCAATTCAATAGCTGGTTGCGGCTGAGCTGGAGTTGGTGCAGGCTTTCGTGGCTCTGTTTCAGGTTTGCGGATTTTAGCATAGGTTTCTACGTTACTACCAATTATTGAAGCACTAATTTTCTCATTCTTTTCGTCAATAATACTTCCATCTGGAGCAATTAATTGAATATTGTGCTTAATATTTTCTATCTTACCATTTCTAATATTTGACCCATCTACAACATCTATGGAAGCCATAAAAGCTCTATAGACTCCATCTGTCGCTGGCATATCTTTAGTAATTTCAAATACTATTTCAGTCTTAGATAATGAAATCATCTTAGCCTCCATGCTTGGACCACCGGCGAAATAAACACCATAATTATTTACTGGCGTAGAAGCAGTAATGCTCTCACGTAGTTTAGTTAAATAGAAAATCTTTCCTACTTGATAAGTTTTTTGATCATCGAACCGAACAGAAGAGTCTTCATTTATTGTAATTTTAACTCTAGTACCAGACTTCACTGGTTCATTCCTTGATTGTAGAATAGTTGGCTCAAAAGTAGAACCTCCATTATTAGAATTAAACAGAGAACCAGTTTGACCAAGAGTAGTTTTACTTAAATTTATCAATGGCTGTTTAGTTAGTTTTACGTCTTCACCTTTTAAAGTGGTGCTACCTATAATCTTAGTCTCTACAGTAACATCACGATTTACATAAGAAAAACGATTAATGTTATCATTAGATATAGAAGCTTCAAAGTTAGTATATTTTTCAATATTCTTATTAAAAACAATTTTTCCCTGCCAAATAGTAGCTCCCGGTTTAGTATTGTCATCATTACGGACAGCTGATTGATAGTTTAACTCGTGACCATCACTATATTTCTTGTCAACTAATATCTCACCAATTTTATCGCCTTTATAATTAAGATCTACTTTCCCTCCAGGAATTATAGACACATTCTCTGCACGAAAAGTCGCCCAATCCCCTTCTTTGGCATTCTGGCCAGAAATATCAATAGACCACTCGCGTCCGCTATTCTTAATACTTTTAGGCTCAATCTTTAAACGACCTGTAATATCCTCAGCAGCAAAAGTCGAAGAACTAAAGCTCACTGCCGAGAATAATACAGTAAGAATAAAAATTAATATTTTATTTTTAAACTTCATTTTATTTCTCCCTTTTTTAATAATATAAAACACTTATGTTTAAATCAATTGTATCATTTTTTTTTTTTGAGTCAACCATAAACTTTTACAAACTAAAAAATATTTTCCCATATACAAAAAACAACACCATCGTGCAATTTTATCAATATTTTTATTGTAATGATCGAATAATATCTGTAACTTTGTTCAAAAAAATATCACAACCTTTGATTTTCGAAATAATTTTTGGTTCACTCGAAACCATTAGTCGCAAAAATTTAATATCATTCGCACCAAACTTACCATTAGTATCTTCCAAAAAGACCTTGTCATAAAAATCAAAACTATAGTTCAAGTCTGCCTGTAAGGGTTTGCCATTTTTATCACTTTCAAGATTAATTTCATCACCAGAAAATTCAGCCACCTTAAAATTAAACCATTTTTTTGTTAAATTTAAGTCGATATCGTAATTATTTAAACTTCGAAAAATTATTAATAAAATTTCAAAAAAATCACCGCTCTCAATTTGTTCACAAAGCCCTGAAATCTTTTTAATTGCATAATAAGCAAATTCAGTTCTTTCAAAATCCTTCAAAATTTCGCCAAAAAATTCACACATTCGAGCTGAAGAAAGCGTCTTCATCTCACTCTTTCCCTCAATCAGAACCACCTCATTTAATGAAAAAAACTCAATTCCACCAGCTAATTTAGATTTTGGTTTTCGAACACTACGCGCAATTGCAGCCTGTTTACCATTTAATGTTAAAAAATTCACAATTCGGTCGGCCTCGCCAAAATCAGTTCGCCGCAAAACTATCGCAAGTGTTTTTTTGCGTAAATTATTCATTCAAAATTCCCTCGATTTTTTTACGTAATTCTTGTGGGTGAACTTGCGATTTATCAAAAATGTGCCGAATATTGAAAGGTTTGAGACTTTCGAAATCAAGCTCGCTCGCTAAATCAGAACAAATTACGACAGGAATTTTAGAAGTGTCAGCGTAGCTTTGAAGCTCATTCAAAAGTGCAAATGCTGAATGCCCTTCAAGCAAAATATCAAGTAAAATTAAATCCGGCAGATTTTTATCAATCTGTAAAATTGCTTTTTGCGCAGAATTGGCCTTCAAAATGCTAAAATTCGAACGCAAAATTCGTTCGAAATTTTCCGCCAAAATCCGGTTATCTTCGATAATTAAAATTTTTTTCACAACAAACTCAACTGTCCCGAACGATTTAGTTCGATATAGAATGTACTACCATCACGATGCCGAATTACGCCGATTTTTGCGCCCATTGCAGTCGCGAAACTTTGCGCAATAAATAGTCCCAATCCGGAACTTTGCGGACGCGAACTCGCCTGAACTGGCCGATGATTTTGCTTTTTGATTGCACGCCAAATCGAAATCGGAAGCTCCTCGCCATAATCTCGTACCGAAATTCGAACTTTTTCGCCAATATTCGAAATCTTAATTTCAACATCATTTTTTTTATCTGAAGAATAAAGAGCGTTATCAGAAAAATTCATCAAAACTGAACGCAAAAGTTCATAATTTGCAACAATAAGCTCACTTTTTCGAACATTTTTAAACCGAATTGCTCTTCCATGAAGCTTGAAAACATCAGAAATCTCAGAAATCACATCGCTACAGATTTTCTTTGAACTAATCGGTTCAAGCTCGACCATCGCGTCTTCAAGCTTGGAAATTTTAGTTAAATCTTGAACGAGTCGCAAAGCCCTTTCACTAGTGATGTCAATTTGGCGCAAAATTCGATCTCTTTCAGAACTCGAAAGATTGATTTCGCTATCAGTCAAAGTTAGTGAAAGCTGGCGAATAATTGAAAGCGGGGTTTTCATCTCGTGAGCAGCAACAAGAAAACTACTATCTTGCGCTACCAGATTTAAAAACTCCCGCTCATCCATACTTTTATTATAGCAAATTTTTGCTATTTTTAAAAGCTAATCCATTTTCAAAGTGCTTAAAACATTCTCATTCAAAACATTATTATAGGTGTCAGCATCTGTTCGGATCATTAAAGTTTTGCTATTTAATTTGAAATAATAAGCAGTTCCACGAATTCGATTATTCTTATCTGGTCCGGGGAATAATCCTGAAATTTTCGTAGCTGGATATCCATTAACCGTTACAGCCTCAGAAGACAGTTCGCCCTTTTTAATGGCCTCGTTAAAGTCTTTAAGGACTTCATCCATATTCTTCTCGTAAATTGCTACCCGCAAACCAAAACGTTGCGTGTCCTTGCTATCTTTTGGAATTGGCGGTACCGTATCTGGATAGAAATAGGAGAAGAAGCCTTTTCGGTCGGATCCGTTAGATTCAATATATTGATTCCAGAACGTTGGATAGCTAAAAGTCACTTTCCCTAAATCTTCTGGAGCACGAAATTCTTTAACGGTCTTTCTTCGCTCTTCATTATATTTCTTTTCATCATCTTCTTGTTGTTTTCGCTTTGCTTCAGCAACTTGTAGATCAATTTTACCTTCAACATCTGTTTTTACATTGTTATATTCAATATAAGCCCAAATTCCAAATGATCCAGCACCAGCAAAACCGATGCTTAACAGAATAATTGCAATTGTTGAACCTTGAACTGCACCTTTTTTGAATCTATTCATATTTACCATTATACTTATGTTTTTATTTTTTTCAAGTACTTTTCGAAACTTATTTTATGAAAAATAAAAAACCGCCAAAGCGGAATTTATCAAAAAATTGGTGGCTCCTCCCAGACTTGAACTGGGGACACAAGGCTCTTCAGGCCTCTGCTCTACCAACTGAGCTAAAGAGCCAACCTTCTTCAATTATACAGTATAAGCTTTTTTATTGCAAGAGTTTTTTAAATTTTTAATTTTAACTACACTATCTACATATTGACTTTTTTCCTAAAAAATGTTATTATATAGGTATTCCAAAGAAGGAGGTTCTTTATTGTTAACAGTAAAAAATGTGCGAATTTTTCATAGTCTGCTCTCCAGGGGTACAAAATTACCACACAGAGTCAGATTAAAAACTGAAAATGGCGAATTCCCTGCTGTAATTGGTTTTTTAAAACAATACGAAAATTACAATATTCGTGTTGAAGGAAAAATTGCCGTAAATGAAAAAAATCCTGAACTGCAAAGATTCGAATTAAATCTTTTAAACAATCAGGATGAAGCCCAAATTGAGGTTAAAAAAAATGCACAAAACTAAAGCCCATTTTAGATGGGCTTTTCGAATGTCTCGAATTCAGAAATCTCTTTACGATGTTCGTTTCGAACTTTATTCATTTCAACTAAATCTTTAAATTCTAAGTTTTTACTTTCGGCTTGCGCATCCATCAAGTCATAAAAAATATCTAGACTTTCATAGTTTGTTATTGGTGCTGAAATTAAAATTTTATTAGCTTTATAATCGTGCATCAACTGGTCAAAGTCATACATTAAATCTTCATATTTATCATCTCGAAGATATTTTTCGTTAATATCACGGTGTGGCGAGGCTAAAACCGAAGCACCAACTTTTCGAAGTAGGTTTAATCGTGTTGGATTATTTTCGAAACGACGAGTATGATAGCCTTCGCTACGTTCACCAATACCACGACCAAAATCATCATTTTTATCATACCAAACAGGTACAGAACCGTGAACTAATTTAATTTCGCCATTAACTTCAGACTTAACTTGCTTATCTTCACTTTCCCAAAAAGTAAAACCGTTTTCATTAACTTTAGCCTCCGGCAAGGCTTTCATAAGCAGAAATCCAGCCACGCCAATTGTGGCACCCGAAAAGCTAGTTTCATCAACCGCAATCACTTTTTTACCTTCAACAGTTGTTTTCGCTTTCAAAATCTGCTGAATAATCTCATCCTCTGATGCGTTCATGTCAATTTCAGCATCCTTGTCTAAAAATTGTGAACGAACCGCTGCTAAAATTCGGTCTTTCGTTTCTTGAGAAGTTTCCATTTGCCAACGGTTAATAAAGTGACTTGTTTCGGCCAGTTTATTTCCTTCTGTTCCATCAATAAAATAGCCATCACGAATATTAAACCCAAGTTCTGCGAAAATCTGATTCCTATCGATATTCAAAAATCTTGAATCTGGCCGTTTTTTATCTGGCATTACATTTTTAAGAACTTTTCGAGCTAGACCATCAAGCGGTCGTGCAGATTTATCGAGATAAACAACGGTATCATATCGAGAGGCCATATCTGCAAGCGCAATTCCATGTTTTAGATATTTTGAAGCAACTAGATCGATTCCGACTTTCCCAGCACCGTTAACTAATTGTTTCGAAAGAACTCTATAGTCTTTTGGGTTTACAATAAAATCATCTTTCTTGTCAAAATAACCATTTTCGATCTCTTCTTGACGACGGTTTTTAAGCGCAATTTCATCTTCAAAATGCTCTTTCGCCTCTTGACCATCTGGGTCGTTTAAATACGTAAACCGTTCACGCTTTTTCGAAAAATGCTTAGTTTTTTCAGAAATTTCTAAAATTGCACCGCCTAAATCTTGCGCTTTCTCTTTTGGGAGTGGATTATTTATTGATTCTTGCTGATTTTCGAAAGTTCCTACTGCTTGTAATGTGTCAATTTTTTTCATATTTTTGTTTTATTTTTTATTAATGCTTAAATAATATCACAAAAATAGCATTTTGTCAATATGCTTAAGTTTTTACTCTTCAGAATATTCCAAAAAGGCGTAAATAAATCCGTCGATTTCGCCATTTAGGACTTTATCTATATCTTTTTCTTCATATTTTGTTCGAGTGTCTTTCACTAATTTATAAGGGTTAAGAACATAATTTCGAATTTGCGAACCCCAATCAGCAGATTTTCCAGCCTGAAGTTCGCTTAGATTTTGCGCATGCTGTTCCATTTTCATTTGCACAAGCTTTCCGCGCAAAATCTTCATAGCGGTCTCTTTATTTTGAGTCTGTGAGCGCTCATTTTGAATCGCCACAACAATTCCGGTTGGTAGGTGCGTAATTCGAACTGCCGAATCGGTTGTATTCACACCTTGCCCACCTTTTCCACCAGAACGATAAACGTCAACCCGTAAGTCTTTTTCGGCAATCTCAACTTGTTCAGGCGCATCAATTTTTGGTAAAATCTCAACCAATGCAAAAGAAGTTTCACGGCTTCCAGCACTATTAAACGGCGAAATTCGCACCAAACGATGCACGCCATTTTCACTGCGGAGTTTACCATAAGCGTTCAATCCTTGAACCTCAAAAACACTGGTTTTTATTCCAGCTTCTTCACCAGTACTACGCTCAATTTGCTCAGTTTTAAATTCATTTTTCTCCGACCAGCGCAAATACATTCGCTCAAGCATTTCAGCAAAATCTTGTGCATCAGTTCCGCCAACACCAGATGTAATGCGCACAATCGCATCACCACGATCAAATTCTCCACTAAAAAGAAGTTGTTTTTGCAACTCTTTAAAATCATTTTCGAACTGACAAATTTGATTTTCGAATTCCTCTATAAGATCTTCGTCGCCAAGACTCATCAATTCAAAAATATCCTCGACCTGCGTTCTCAAAACAACCCAAGGATGAGTTTCCTTCTTTAGATTGGCAAGTTTTTTAATTTTTTCTTGCGCAACAGAAGGATTCAACCAAATTTCAGGATTTGAAACTTCGCTTTCGAGGTTATTTAATTGTTGCTTCTTATCTTCAAGATTAAGCTTTAAGCTCGCTTTTTCAAGCTCATCTAAAATATTGCCCGTACGAGCTTTTAGCTTATCCATAAGAAATTATTTTTTAGCTTCCTTTTCAGCTTCTTCTTCAGCATTATCATCTGCGAAAAGTTTTTCAACAAACAAAAGCACAAAATATACAACGAATGCAATTACCAAAAAGTTAATAACATCGTTCAAAAATGCACCATAAGAAAGAACCGCCTCTTTACCTGCTGGCGTTTTTCCCATATTCCAAACAACGCCCTTTAAACCTTCAGCCGACCCAAGAATAAAACCGAGTGGTGGCATAATGATATTATTAATCAAAGATTTAACAAGATCGCCAGAAGCCGTTCCGAGAATTAAACCGATTGCCATTCCGATCAACCCCTGATCTTTAATAAATTTTTTAAAACCCGCAAACTGCACTTTTGGGTCTACTGCTTTTAATTTTAAAGCAGATTTCTTTGTAGATTTATTCTGTTTTTTAGTCATAATATAGATTTTATCATAAAAGGTTTACATTTTCAACAAATTGTTCACCGCGATCAACATAACTTTTAAACATATCAAAACTTGCGTGAGCTGGGCTTAAAATAACTACATCGCCACTTTGGGCATTTTCGAAAGCAGTTTTTACAACTTCTTGCATATTTGTTTCTTGGCCCAAATTTATGAATCGTTCAAAACCTGCCTGAGTTAATTTTTGAGCCAATTTCGAAGATTCTGCGCCCATTAAAATTATCTTTCGAAGCTCTTGCTCTGGCATTTTTGTAATTTTTTCAATCAACTCACTTAAATCAGCACCTTTATTACTTCCACCAAGAATTAAAATTTTCGGCTGAACAAAAGAATTCAAAGCCGCAATCGCGCTACCCGGCGTTGTTGCAATCGAGTCATCGTAAAACTTAACTCCACCAACTTCGCGGACAAATTTCAAACGATGTGGCAAACCTGTAAAATTTGAAAGTCCTTCTCGCCAGAAATCAAAAATTTCCTCAATTTCAAAACCTTTTTCACGCAAAAAATCAAAAGTTGCAATCATTGCGGCACAAGCATTTTTTTGATTGTGTTCGCCTGGAATTTTCAAAATATTAGTTTCGAAGAGAACTTCATCTCCCCATAAAAAATAGTTTTCTTGAATATGGGCTAAATTGTAGTCCTGAAAAGGCTGAAGCTCTGCCTTGAGTCGGTTCTTTAAGTTTTCAACATTTTTTAAAACTATTGGATTTTCAGCATTAAAAATAAAAAAATCATTCTCGGTTTGATTTTTAGCAATATTCATTTTTGCGGCCACATAATCTTCAAAGCCATCATGAACATCAAGGTGATCAACTTCAAGATTATTTAAAACTGCAATATGCGGCGATTTTTGAGCATCCCAAAGCTGAAAACTACTAAGTTCATAAATCACGGCATCATCTTTTTGAATTTTCGAAAGTTCATTAAGCGCTGGTAAACCAATATTACCAACAAGATGAGCTCTTAAACCAGCTGCACGCAAAATTTCAGCAATAAAACTCGACACTGTCCCCTTACCTTTTGAGCCTGTCACACCAATAATTGGTGCTGGGCATTTTTTGAAAAATAAATTGGTAACAGATGTAATTTTAGCATTTTTTGGCAAACGACTAGGATTAACTGCGGGCGTTCGCACAATCAAATCTGCTTGAATTTTTGAAAAATCATGAAAATCACCAAAGAATTTAACGCCATCTGGTAGTTCAATTTTACTTTTTGGGTTTTCGTCATAAATTTCAAAAGTATTATTTTGATCAATACTTTTAAAATAATCATAAGCACTTTTTGCCTCGAGCCCAAAACCAATTAATGCAATTTTCATATTTCTCCTTTTAGTTTAAGATTATCTTTATTTTATTTTAGCATATTTCAAGCAAAAAAACACCCCTTCTGTTTTCGAAAGAGTGTTTTTTACATTTAGTTAGCACCATACTTTCTGTTTGATTTAGTTGGGTCGCCTGCAGTTTGCCGAGGTTGAATATTTTGATTGCTATTATTTATCGGCTGCGAGGCTTGGCTAGCTTGTGCTGGGGGTACACTATGTGCAACAGAAATAGAAGCAGAAGAGCCGGTCTGAGCTTGTTGTGGAGCCGATGTTTGCCAACTCTGCCCAACAGTTAATTCTACTTTTTGGCTAGGAGAAGATTGAGTATTCACAGAGCTATTGTTACTTGTTGTAGCCGTAGCTGTTTGCGAAACTTGAGATTGAGCCAGATTTTGCATCGCCATAAAGTTAGCCTGCTGGTCCGGTGTTAGAGACATTGTTCCATTTGCATTAGCGGTAAGGGCTTGTTCGGCAATCTTACCCATATTCTGTGCTTGCAAAATCTTGCTTTGATCACCACTATTAAATGCACTTTGCATTGCTTTAAACGCTTTGTTATTATTAACATTTGAACTAGACATATCAGACCAATCAGCCATTTGTTTGGCACTCGCACCTGAGTATGTTGAAATATCATTTTCGAAATCTTGAACAGATTTAATATTTTTTGAAGAGAAATCTTGCATAACAGCTTTTGCTGCAGCAGGGTTAATCTTCTTAATATCACTACCAGATTTTGATGTAATTTGAGCGGCAACAGCACGCCTTTGATCTGCATCACCGATACTTAAAGCACTGTTGGCAATGCTACTCATCGCAGCGGCCTGGCCAGCACCGTTAAGGCCAGACTTTGTTACAGCCTGCGAGAGAGCACTATACATTAAGCCTTGTTGAACAGGGTCAGAAACATTCGAAATTCTTGCAAGCTCGGAATTGACATTCGATACATTATTGCCAATCCCATCCGCCATAGCGGCAACCATTCCATCCGTTTGGCTCTTTTCGAAACTACTAATTTCAGCACCAAGTTGCGCCCTCCTTCGATAATCTGAAGCGGTAGGATTCTTCTTTGCTTGAAGTTTTCGAAGTTCGTTACGATTTCTCCTGTACCGCCCCTCTTCATATTTGGCTGCACGGGCTTTTTCTCCAATGGCAATTCCACCAATACTTCTTTTTGCTTCTTTCTCTTTTAGAGCTTTAGCCCAGTTCGAGTTCTGACCAACAGAATTAATTTTACCAGACATCCTATCAAAAGTACCACGCAAATTCCCACCAGTTAAGCCATCGACAAACGAAAGTACAGTTTTTATAACCGCAATAATTGTGAATAGCGATAATATAGGTAAAATGCCATAAATAACTTTAAGCAAAGGGTCGTCAGCTACACCATACAATAAGTTAGAAACAAATAAAGATGCGCCTACTATCAACGAACAAATCGGGTAAATCATCAGCATATTTTTCGTGAGCTTCATCCACTTTTTGAAAAGCCCCTCTGTATTTGGCAATAACCCTGCAACAAAAGCCAAAGGAGAAATTACAACAAGAACGATAACTGCAGCTTCCCTTATCATCAATACAAACACAGTCATTACAACGGCAAATACTGCAGACACAAGGAAAAGAAGAATTGTACTACCTGCAACTAGAGCGGCCGTAACTCCAGCCGCAATCAGTGCGCCTATTTTTGCATGACCCGCTAGAATACCTTCAATAGGAGATGCTTCCGTTTGAGCATCACTTGAAAAATCCCAATGCCCGTCATTCGACAGCCACTTAAATATGGTGCTACCAATGATATTTGAAATATCGATAGCTATTACAACGATATACCAAGAAATGTTAACTAAAATTGCATAAATAATAATCTTTGGTAACATCTTTTTAATACCATAGCTTGAAATCCCAGCGCCAGTTACCTGTGAAAAGATGATTATAGCAATCATAATCACAAAGAACACATTCGCTATATCCCTAAATGTAACCCAATGCTTAAAAACCTCTTTTCCCTTTTCAGATTGCGAGAAAAGTTGGTCAGACTTAATATTCAAGAAATTTTCTTGCATAAAATTATACAGACCAATAACAATACCAGTTGAACCACGGATAATCGGACAAGCAATCCATCCAACCCATTCAATAGCGCAAGAGTTTTTATCTTTATTAGCATTAGCCTCATTGGTTTGCTTATCTATCTCTTCAATTGCAGCCTTAGCCTCATTATTCTTTTTAGTCCAATCACTGTCATTTGTCGCAGGAGAATAATTACATTTTTGCTTAAGCTCACTAAGCTTCTTTTCATCAACACCCGATGCTTTAGCCTTCTTATAAGCCTCTTCACATTTAATTCTATCGTTATTAGCTGTATTATTTCTTACATCCTGCTGAGTCTTATCTGTCGTCGGCTGTGAAGATCTACCGGTTGGGGCTGTCGGAACGACTTGATTATCTTTTTTTCTTTTTTCCTCTATTTCCCTATTTCTCTTTTCCTCCTCAGCCTTTTTCTTAACTTCATCTGGTGTAACAAAATTATTGTTAGGATTAGTTAGGTCAATAGCATTCGCAAAATTACTACTAAAAAAAGAAAAAAATACTAAACAAATAGCTATTAAAACTTTTTTATTTTTCAGCCCAACCCAAAATCTTTTCATAATGCTTATATTTAATCACAAAAAACCAAAAAAATCAATACGGTCGTGCTTTAAAAAATTTAAAAATAGCCCGCGGAATTCACGAGCTATTTTCGAAAAAGTTTTTTAGGGAGCAGCCTTAGCAGATTTACCAGCCACCGCCACCGCCACCGCCAGCACCGCCACCAGAAAATCCACCGCCACCACCAGAACTACCTGAACTTGGTGATGAGTAACTACTCATTGCACTATTAAAGCTATTTAAGCTGTTCGAAAACATCGTAGCATTAAACATTGCTGAGCCAGAATACCAACCTGGTAAATAATCTTCATCTCGAAATTGCGATTCAAGCACTTTCGCCCAAGACTTCTCTAATCCAAACAACGCTGCCCAAGGTAAAAGTTTTTCATAAAGTTTTACACGAGAGCCACCAAATTCAGTCTGGAATCTTTCAGAGTTTTGCAAGCTTTGCGAGAACTTTAATCGTTCGCTTTCTGCTACTGAAATATAAAGCTTTAAGCCTTCGAGATAATTCTTAGCTTCAGCACCTTTTCGAGATGGAATTTTTGTATTCGCAATAATAAATATCAAAACAGAAAGCACAACAGATATAATCAAAGAAGCCACTATAATTGTAAACCAAGGTGAAACAGTTGAAACCAAGCTAACTATCACTTCACTCAAGAACAGAACCCCTGAAGCTGCCACGACCACTCCGCCGGCCAAAAACTGAGAAATATTAAAAATTGCTGGTTTTTCTTGAACATAATAAGAAGTCTTATTAAACGCAGAATTTAAAACTTTTGAAGAAATTTCAGAGGCCTGTGTGCCACTCATCCTCTCCGATAAGTCTAGTTCAGTTTCATCTTCGAAAAATGAATCCAGTAATGAAATCATATCTTGATTTAAATTATTATGGTTCAAAAATTGAATTTTATAGCTCTTTACCTCGCCGCCAAACAAACCCTTCGAAGAATCTTCAATAATTTGAATATTACCATTCACCGCAAAAAACAGCATTGCTGCGGTAAGTTTTTTATTAGATTTTATCAAATTTCCAGCATCCAAAATGTCTAATTCCTCAATTTTTGGTGGCAGATATTGAGGAACAATCGCTTTCGAAAATTCATTCTCTTTCTTAATTGAATTATAATTTAAGAAAACCCGAATACTAAAATATAGCATAATTAGGGCTAAAATTATACCTAAAATTCCAATAATAATCGTGCTAATATCGACAATATTTAATTCAGGCTGGGCAAATTCATTATTAAAATCAATTTCAAAAGTTAGATTTTCTCCAGCAAGAACGCCTTTTTGAGAAAATTGAAAAAATCCTTCTACTGGCTTATACCCAAGACCATTACATTTTTTAGTTGAATATTGTTTGCCAACAAAACACTTTACTGCACCATTAAATTCTTTTAAAACCGAAGGATCCAAATTAACTGTTGCGATAACTTCACCAAAAGACTGTTGCCACTGCAAACCGTTAGTATTTACAATTAGCTTTTGGACATAATCTTTTGTTAAAAGTACATTCTTGAAACTATATTTCAACTGATAATCATGCCTACCATAAACAAATTTACTTACATCTCCAATTCGAACAACTACGTTGCCGTTATTATGATAGGTTGAATATGGCACACTTCCGCCATCCATTTTAACTTCAACTTCTCCATTAAAAATGGTTTTACCGTCAAAAAAACGTGGAATTGCGCGCTCAATCCCATGATTTATTCCACCTCTCAAAAAATTAGCCGAGAGATCCTCAGTAATATCGAGGTTAGTGTTTCCCCTTTCATCAGCACTAAAATTATATTTCGCGTCAAATTTAGAAAAAACGATATTCTCATTTTTTAGTCGTAGCATAGCTTCTTTATCTTCACTATTTCGTCGCCTTCTAGCGAAAGCTTGGTTCGAAAATTCGCCAAAAGCAAAGCTAAAAACCAAAACTGCCACTAAAAATAGCGACGTAATTTTGGCAATTTTTTGAAAAAGATTACTTCGTAATCTCATTATCGGTTGTTCCTGCGTTTTTGAAGCTAATTAGATTTTCTGTTGACATTTTAACCATATTCTGCACCGCAACATCTGTATTAAATGCAACATGTGGTGTGATAATTACATTCGGAAGGTTTGCTAAGTCACGATAAACTGAATCTTCAATGATTTTTCCGCTCAAATCTTTACGAATCAAACTCTTTTCATGCTCAAAGACATCAAGTCCGGCCGCTGCAACCTTCCCATTCACTAAAGCATCTCGCAAATCTTCTGAGTTTACATGCCCACCGCGCGCAGTATTGATAATAATCACGCCGTCTTTCATTTTCGAAATACTTTCAGCGTTAATAATATGGCGATTTTCAGGCGTTAGCGGAATATGAAGCGAAATTAAATCGCTCTCCGCAAAAACTTCGTCCAAACTTTTGTATTCCAGAATTTCGCGCGCAGATTCATTCTCAAAAGTATCATACGCAATAATTTTAGCACCAAAAGCTTTAAAAACCTTAGCCGTTGTTAAGCCGATGTGGCCTGTGCCGATAATTCCGATAGTCATCGTGTTAAGCTCGCGACCCATCAAATTATTTACCGAGAAATTTTGGTTTTTTGCACGTGAAAGACAAAGGGGTATTTTTCGAAGTGTTGCCAAAGATAACGCAACCGCGAATTCAGCAATCGCACTTGGTGAATATTGCGGAACGTTCGAAATTTTAATACCAAAACTTTTAGCCTTTTCGATATCTATGCCATCATAACCAGCTGTTCGAACAGTAAAATAAGAAATCCCCATTTTCGAAAGCGGTTCCCAGACATCGTTCAATTCTTCACTTGAAGTATATGAAGAAACCGCATCGAATCCTTCGGCTAGTTTTACCGTTTCGGCATTTAAATCTTTTGAAGTTGTGGCATATTCAATACCAAATTGCTCCGCAAATTTCTCAAAATACTGGAGCTCATCTTTTCGTACACTATAAGCAATGATTTTCATATATACCAATTATAATGCTTAAGCCTTGTTTTTTCAAGATTTTTGATTATTTTGAGAATTTTTCGAAAAGCTCTTCTTTTGAAAGCATTTGAACTTCACCAGTTGAGCGTTCTACAACTTCAAATTCACCACTTTCAAGTAGTCGATCAGAAACTGTAAGTCGATAAGGAATTCCCATCAATTCGGCGTCGGCAAATTTTTGACCCGGGCGAAGATTGCGATCATCAAACAAAACTTCAATTCCCTTTTTCGAAAATTCATTATAAATTTCTTCCACTAATTCTTGTGATTTTTCACCAATTTGCACAAGGTAAATTTTAGCTGGAGCAACATTTTCTGGCCAAATCAAACCTTTTTCATCACTGAATTTTTCAGCAATCACACCCATTACGCGAGTAATTCCAATTCCATATGAACCCATCCAAGCAGATTTTCGCTCACCGTTTTTGTCGGTAAAATAAAGTCCCATTTCATCGGTTTTTTGCGTACCAAAATTAAAGATGTTTCCGACCTCAGCAGTCTTAACTTTCTCCAAACCTTCTTTCGAATCAATTTCGCCTTCTTCAATCGCTTGGTCTAAAATTTCTTCATTGAAAGCAAGAGTTTTTTCGCCATCGCGCTTTAAATAAACGTAATCTTCACCAGCATCACAAATTGTTTGGAATTCATGACTAAATTTTGTGAATGCACCACCGCTAGCGAAAGTTACGAAAGTATCTTCGCTCAAACCAAGGCGTTCGAAAATTCGCTCATACGCTTTCGAAACTTTAGAATAATAGTTTTCTAAATCCTCTTTTGTGGCGTGAACAGAATACAAATCTTTCATCAAAAATTCACGACCACGCATAATTCCACTTTTTGCACGGAGCTCGTTTCGCATTTTATTTTGGAATTGAAAAACTGAAACTGGTAAATCTTTATATGATTGAATGTGGCTTTTGAGCATTTCAACGATTGGCTCTTCATGACTCCATCCCAAACCAACTTCTGTTTTATCTTTGAGCGTGGTTTTAAACCAAACATCCACAACATCATCGTTCCAGCGAGTTGTGCGCTCCCAAACTTCACGACGTTGGAGGGTTGTCATTAAAATTTCATTAGCGTCGATTTTTTCAAGTTCTTCACGTACAATTTTTTTAATATTTTCTAACACTTTGAAACCGAGCGGCAAATAATCATAAGCGCCGGCCATTTCTTTATGTACAAATCCAGCTTTAATCAAAAGTTGTGCGTTTTTAGCTTCTTCGCCAGATGGAACGGTTTTACTAGTTTTGGTATATAGTTCTGATAATCGCATAATTCTCCTCTTTAAAATAAAACTCGGCTGATTTGGTCAACCGAGCATTAAAAAATTTATTTAATCTCTGTAATTTCGTATTTAATTACGCCTTTTGGTGTCGTAATATCAACTTCTTCTCTAAGTTTTTTACCCATAATTTGTTGGCCAATTGGTGATTCGTTCGAAATTTTACCCTCAAGGGGGTTAGCTTCAACGGCACCAACCATTGTGTATTTTACTTCCTTGCCATTTTCGAGATTCTTAAGGCTAACTTGATTACCAAGTGCTACAACATCTTTTTTGCTGCCACTAATAATTACGGCGTTTTGCAAAATGTTTTCAATCTCCATGATTCGAGATTCTGCCAAAGCTTGTTTTTTTCGAGCGGCATCGTATTCTGAATTTTCGCGCAAATCACCAAATTCGCGTGCAGTCGCAACTTCTTCTGAAATCTCTTTTCGTTGCGAAATTAGAAGCTCCAATTCGGCTTCAAGTTCTTCTTTTCCTAATTTTGTAATATTAAATTCCTGTTTCATAAAATAAAAATCCTCTAAATAAGTTTTATAATTATATCAAAGTTTCCAACTTAAGTCAACGCTAAGACTGAAATAGTTGAATGGTTTGCAGAACATAAAGTAGAAAGAAAGCGATCCCATTTTTAATCATATGTATCACAATTCCCGACCAAATCGTTTGAGTCCATTTTTCACGGATAAAGCACATCACAATACTCATAACAAACACTGTTATGCCTACATTTGTTTGAAAATGTACAATTCCAAAAAGCAAGCTTGTTATAAAAATTGCCAGTGGAATATTTATCTTTCGAAGTTGACCATAAATTATTCCACGGAAAATCACTTCTTCAAAAACCGGGGCAATCACAACAATAGAAACAAAAGCCAGCAAAAATTGCCACGAATGGATCATCCCACTTCTTTGAAAAGCCAACTCTTGAACTTGTGATTTATCAAAGTTCAGAATACTCGGTAAGATTTCCAACAAAACACCAGCAATAATCATTGAAATCAAAAAGCCGAAAACCGCCAAACCCAAATCTTGCCAAGTGATTAATCCCTTTAAAGCAATTTCATCTTTCGAAATCTTTTGCCCAAAAAACTTAACTGGAATAAAATAAACCATCGCAAGCATTAAACTAAAGAATAGAGTTGAGTAAACTGTAGTCGTGATTACATTCGAAATTGCGTTTCGATAACCTACATCATTATTCCAAAAGATCAAAGCTAGTAAGAGTCGAATTATTACAGCTGCAAAATAGCTCGCCGCAAAATATGATAAAAGCAGTAGAACTATCCAAAAAATGAATCTTAAAGGCTTTTTCGAAAGAAATTTTTCATTTTTTTTTCGAAGCCTTAGAAATATTTCCTTAAACTTCTGTTTCATTTTTAACCTCTAAAAATCTTTCCAAAATCTAAAATAATAACCAGAACTGAAAGTCCCATTAAAATTATAAAACTCCAACCATTGATATTTTCTTCTAACTCTTTTGAAAGTGGTTTTTTAAGCAAGGCTCGAAAAATAAATGTCATAAACCAACGACCACCATCTAACGCTGGAATTGGTAAAACATTCATGCAGGCCAAGCTAATCGAAATAATGGCAGTGAGCATTAAAATCATATCAAGACCCATAGAAACAATATTTGGGAAAATCACTCCAATAACCATCACTGGCCCAGAAACACTCTCACCCACTTTCGAAAGCTGAGTGTTTGCGTTCTTTTGAGAATCAGAATTTGGAATAACCTTTTCGAAAATTCCACCAAAAAAGTTTATAAAAAGCTCACCAACACCTTTGAATGTTTCACCCGTAAATTGAACCGTTGTACCTAAACCAACAATTGGAGCACTCCAAGTTGAGTGAATCTTTTGCATTCCGTCAGACAAAACCGCACCCAAAAAGCCATTATTACCTTTTTCGTTGAGTTTTACACTTTTCGAAATTTCTTTACCGTTTCGACTAATCTTTAAAGAAACTGTTTTGCCGGCGTTATTTTTTAAATCTTGGCGAGTTTTAGTGGAGTTTTCAACCTTTTGACCGTTAAACTCTAAAAGTGTGTCATTTTTATTCAACCCGGCTTTTTCTGCTGGAGAATTTTTTGAAATTGCAGAAACTTGTACACCACCGCCAGATATTTTTGTATCAGAAGAAAGATAAAATTGATTTGGAAGTAGCTTTGGCATTCCAGAAATCGCTAAAACTGTAAAAATTACAAATGCAACTAGCCAGTTCATAGCAACACCAGCAAACAAAATCTGTGTTTTACCCCAAAAACTTGCTGCACCATAATCGCCTTTTTTTGAGTCAGAATCATGTTCACCCTGAAGTCGCACAAAACCACCGAGCGGAATTGCACCAATCGAAATTTTTGTACCTTTTGGTAGAATTTTATCTGTTTTAGCTTTAAAGCTTTTAATTCTTGGTGGAAAACCAATTGCGTATTCTTTAAGTTTTACACCGTTTTTCTTAGCCGCAAGCGCATGGCCAAGCTCATGAAGAGCCACCAAAAAAGTTAGCGAAATTAAACCGATAATTATTCCAAAAATTAAATTAAAAACCTCCATTTTACCCTTTCGAAAATCTTAAATTAGCTTTTGCCGACGCTTTCAAAACGCCAGCAAAAAATAACTTAAATTGTGAGAATTTCTTTCTCTTTTTCTTTAAAAATTGCGTCAATTTGTGCGCTAAACTCTTTAATTTCAACGTCAATTTCTTTTTCGATTCGCTTTAAATCATCTTCTGTTAAAGATTTTTCATCTTTAAGTTTTTTGGCGTGTTTCAAAGCATCTTGACGAATGTTTCGAAGCGTAATTTTTGCACCTTCAACTTTTTCAGAAGTTTGTTTTACAATTTGTTTACGACGTTCCTCTGTTAGTGGTGGAACTGGCACACGAACAACACGACCATCATCACTTGGGTTAAAACCAAGGCTTTGATCGTTGCGAATCGCCGCTGAAATTGCTGAAATATTATTTGCATCAAAAGGTGTGATCAAAATCATTCCCGCCTCTGGTGCAGTCATATTCGAAACTTGGTTCAATGGCATTTTTGCGCCATAAACTTCAACCGACACCCCATCAAGCATTGAAGGATGCGCACGGCCAGTTCGAACTTTTTTCATTTCACCTTTGAAATGCTCAACGGCCTCGGTCATTTTTAATTTAAATTCATCTGTATCAAACATGTCTACATTATAACACACCTTATGCTTTTTATTCAAATTGACTTTTTAGCATTTTTATGATATAATACCAAAGTAGCTTTCCGAAAAGCTAAGAAAATTTTTAAAGGAGGTGCTCAACAGATGGCACCAAAAGCAGTTAAACTTACCAACGCATTAGGAAAAGATGTTCTTTCAGAATCAATGGAATGCGTCTTGAAGTTCAGTCCTGAAAAGGAAGGAAATGCCAGAAAAATTTTTAAAAAATTCATTAAAAAGAATGGTAGAAATGGCATTCTCCTTTTTGCACACCAGTCAAAAGACAAGCTTGGACACCTTTTGGCGTTCAAACAAGAATGTGAAAAGGCTGAGGTTAAATTGATAATTTCACTTTATTGTGAAGATAAAAACCCTCATAGCGAAGACTATGGAAAATGGTACTTCCGCGAAGTGGACATCAAATTGGATGACAATCTTAATGAAATGATCGTCTGGTAAGTTTTTTCCCGACCCCGCAAACTACGCGGGGTTTTCTCTTTTCATAAACTATTCTTGTGCAAAATTTTTACTCAAAACTTCAATTTCATTTTCGAGCGAATTCAACTCGCTCTCAAGCGCCTCAGCTTTCGAAATCGCCTCTTTATATTTTTCGACAGTTTCTTCAAGAGGAATCGCTCCGCTTTCAATATCAGCTAGAATCTCGTCGATTTCTTTTATTTTTTGACTAATTTTGATTGACATTTTTTACCTCCGCCGTTATTGTTTTATCTATTGTTTTAATCGTAATCTCTTTACCAGTTGCAATTTCCCCACTAATCAGCGCGTAGCCTTTCGCCAAAATATTTTGCGGGTTATAGCTTTCTAAAATTCGTTTTTTAGCTTGAATCTCTCTTTTCTGGTCAAGAATATTCTGTAAAATTCTATCGCGAATTTCCTGATTTTTCTCTCTATTAGATTTTTTAAGTTCAGCTATTTTCGAAAGCAATAAATCATTTGTGCGTAAAATTTTTGAACGCAAAAAACGCATTTCGTCAAATTTATTTGGTGTTAAAATTTGTGCCACGTTGCTTGGTGTTGAGGCAGCAAAATCTGCAGCTAAATCACAAAGGCTTTGATCGATTTCGTGGCCAATTCCAGTAATGATCGGTACGCGAGAATTCGCAACCGCTCGAACCAGTTTCTCGTCGTTAAAAACCGCCAGATCATCTGCGCTACCGCCACCACGAATAATCGCAATCACATCGGGTAGCTCACTTTGACTATTTAA
>JABCOZ020000017.1 GCA_013333405.2 Candidatus Saccharimonadota bacterium
CTCAAAAATCAGGGTAATAATGAATATGAGTTCAAAAACCACCTTCGAAATTTAAATGATATTAGAGAGAATCCAGCTAACTTTCCGAGTCCATCAAAGGTAAAAAATGCGGTAATTATTGCAGCTTATAATGAGTCTTATGAAGTAATTCAGCCAACTATCCAATCTGTTTTAGCCTCAAATTATGATACAAAAAACTTACTTATTTTCTTAGCTTACGAGGAACGGGGCGGCAAAGAAATTGAAAAAACTGCAATTCGGCTCAAAAAAGAGTTTTCGGAAAGTTTCGGGGCTTTCGAAATTGTAAAACATCCAAAAAACTTACCGAATGAGGTTGTTGGAAAAGGTGGAAATATTACTTTTGCTGGCCGAGCATTACAAAAATATTGCGAAGATAATAAAATTCCTTTCGAGAATGTACTCGTTACTACACTTGATAGCGATAATAAGCCGCATAGGGGGTATTTTGCTTGCGCAACTTATAGTTTTATTGTTCATGAAGACCGTAAAAAGTTATCATATCAGCCGGTTTCATTGTTTTTGAATAATATTTGGGATGTTCCAGCGCCAATGCGCGTGGTTGCAACCGGTAATTCATTCTGGAATATTGTTTCAACAATGCGGCCACACCTTTTACGAAATTTCGCCTCACACTCTCAACCTCTAGATGCGTTGGTTGAAATGGACTTTTGGTCAACCCGCACAATTGTTGAGGATGGACATCAATTCTGGCGCAGTTATTTCCATTTTGGTGGCGATTATTATGTTGTGCCAATTCGTGTGCCAATCTATCAAGATGCGGTTCTAAGTGAAACTTTGCCAAAAACACTAAAAGCTCAATTTATCCAGCTTCGTCGTTGGATGTATGGTGCAAGCGATATTCCTTACGTTGCGAATTTGTATTTTTCAAAAAATCGAAATGTTCCATTTGTCGATGGTTTAATGAAATTAATTCGTTTGATTGATGGTCACGTTACGGCCGTATTTCAATCACCAATGGCTGCCTTTGGAGGTTGGGTTCCACTTATTGTTTATGCAGCATCATCTCGTAGTGTGATCGTTCATCAATTGCCGAACGTTATTAGTACACTTCAACAAATTGCAACAATTGGTATTTTTATCACAATTTTAATTAGCTTAAAGATGCTACCACCACGCCCAGAACGATATAAAAAACGTCGTTCTTTCTGGATGGTTGCACAGTGGGTTTATATGCCTGTAACTTCAATCTGTTATAATGCGGCAGCTGCAGCGTATTCACAAACTCGATTAGCACTCGGTAAATATCTTGATAAATTTGATGTTACTGAGAAGGGGCGAATCGAAGATGTTGAGCGCGCTAAGGCGGAAAAAGCTAAAAGGCGAGCATTGAAGAAGGGGAAAGAATAAACACCCTAAAAAGGTGTTTTATTTTGGACTTAATATTCATTAAATTTAAAAGCGGCCACTTCGACCGCCTAATGTAGGGACATTTGTAAGATTTTTCTAAACCTTACTAAAATTGCGTTGTCGTTTGGGTGACAAAAGTAGTATGCGAATATGAATGTAACGGTTGCTAGAAACTTAAATAATTTTTAATTTTTTGCCCAAACCTGGTTGAACTTTTTCCGCAGTTCAACCTCATTTTTATTTTAACATTTTTTATGTAAAAATTCAAGTGTAACCACAATGACACTCACTTTTTAAAGACTGAAATTTTGTTCGCTTTTGGTAAAAAATGCATCTTTATAATTAAAACATTTCACGCGAAAGTCAAATAAAAGGAGGCGAACAAACTCAAAACAAATATATCACCAGGTAAATAAAACTTTTCAAAAGCCAAAAATTATCTTGTGGAAAAGATTTTAGAAAATGTGCAAAACTAAAATACTAAGCACGCTATATGTAGGGATGTATTAAACATAGGATTTAACATAATTATAAAACTAAAATACCGCACATTGAGTGCGGCATTTTAGAAGAATGATTATAAAACAACAATAACATTAAATATAGTTAAAGGTGGTACTATATTATAAGTTGGTGGGCGATAGAGGACTCGAACCTCTGACTTTCACAACGTCAATGTGACGCTCTAGCCAACTGAGCTAATCGCCCGTGGTTTTATTTTAGCAAAACTTGCAAGAAAAGTCTAGTGGTGATAAAATAAAAAGTAGTTAAAAATATTATTTTCGAAAGGAATTTAAGTGGAGAATAAAGAGGAGAAACTTTTTAAGATGCGCCACAGCCTCGCTCATATTATGGCGGCGGCAGTTCAGCGAATCTACCCAGACGCGAAGTTTGGTGTTGGTCCAGCAATTAATGATGGATTTTATTACGATATTGATTTAGGCGATAATAAAATTTCGGAAAATAATTTTGGTAAAATCGAAAAAGCGATGCGTCGAATTATCGCTGAGAGCCAAGATTTTGTGCGAAGCGAAGTTTCAATTGAAGATGCAATTAATTGGGCGAAAGAAAACAACCAGCCTTATAAATTAGAACTTTTAAATGATTTAAAAAATGCAGGAACCACTAACGCAAAAATTCTCGCTGAGGGTGATTTTGAATTGGGTGATGGCGCTGAAACTGTAAGTTTTTATACAAACGGAAACTATAAAGATTTATGCCGTGGTCCGCATCTTTCAAACACTAAAGAAGTTGGTGCATTTAAACTAATGCGTGTAGCTGGTGCTTATTGGCGTGGGGACGAAAAAAATCCACAAATGCAACGACTTTATGGTGTGGCTTTCGAAACTCAAGAAGAACTTGACGATTATCTTCAAAAAATGGAAGAAGCTAAAAAACGCGACCACCGCAAGTTAGGTAAAGAACTTGATTTATATACAGTTTCACCACTCATAGGAATCGGTTTGCCACTATTTACGCCACGCGGAACAATTTTGCGTGATGTTTTGGCGAACTATTCAAATCAATTGCGTCAAAAATACGGTTTCGAAAAAGTTTGGACTCCACACATTACTAAAAAAGATTTGTACGAAAAATCTGGACACTGGGCTAAATTTGGTGAAGAACTTTTCTTGGTTAAATCACAAGTTACTGGCGGCCAATTCGCGCTAAAACCAATGAACTGCCCACATCACACGCAGATTTTTGCTTCAAACCCAAGGAGCTATAAAGATTTACCAATCCGTTATCTTGAAACCACGACAGATTATCGTGATGAACAAACTGGTGAGCTCGGTGGCTTGAATCGTGTCCGGTCTTTAACACAAGATGATTCACATATTTTTTGTCGAACTGATCAAATTGAAGGTGAAATTCAAAATCTGTTGGCGGCTGCTCATGAGCTTTATTCTGGAATTGGAATGAAACTTCGAGTGCGCCTTAGCTATCGTGATGATTCTGATAGCTATCTTGGTAGTTTGGCAGTTTGGAAAAGCGCACAAAATCAGCTTAAGAAAGCGGTTATTTCGAATAACTTAGATTATTTTGAACAAGAAGGTGAAGCTGCGTTTTACGGTCCAAAGATTGACTTTATGGCTACAGACGCAATTGGTCGTGAACATCAAGTTGCGACTGTTCAGCTTGATTTTGTTCAACCTGAACGCTTCGAGCTTTCTTATAAAAACTCTGAAGGTCAAGATGAGCAACCTGTAATGATTCACTGTGCTTTACTTGGCTCAATCGAGCGATTTATGAGTGTTTATATCGAGCACAAAGCTGGTTGGTTCGATTTTTGGGCAGCTCCAGAACAAGTTCGAATTCTAACAATTAATGATACTTTAAATGACTATGTTGAAGAAGTTTCGAAAATCCTTTCTGGTGTCGTTTTGAATACACCAGTGAAATTTAATGAAATTCGTTATTCTGTAGATAATCGAAATGAATCTTTAGGCAAGAAGATTCGCGAAGCAACTTCAATGAAAATTCCAGTACAATTAATTGTTGGTCCTAAAGATAAGGAAAATAACGAAGTTAGCGTTCGCTTTAGGAAAGACGGTGAATTTGTTGAAGAAAAAGTTGCGCTTAATAATCTAGCTACATTCATTCAAGAAATTTAAGTTATGAAAAACAGCAATACATTAATTGTTATTACTGGCCCCACGGCAAGTGGAAAAACAAGCTTGGCTATTAAATTAGCCAAGCTTTTTGGCGGTGAAATTATTTCTGCTGATTCACGCGCTATTTATAAAGATATTAATATTGCTTCCGCTAAGCCCACGATTGAGGAACGGGATGGAGTTCCGCATTGGGGATTTGACCTAGTTGAACCGGGTGAACGTTTTACGGCGGCAGATTTCAAAGAATACGCTCATTCAAAAATTGAGGATATTTTAAGTCGAGGAAAAATTCCATTTTTAGTTGGAGGGACTGGCTTATATATTGATGCTGTATTATATGACTATGAATTTGGCGGTGAGGTTAGCGATGTTTTTCGGCGAAAATTGAATTCAAAAAGTCTTGAAGAACTTCAAGAATATATTTTAGAGAATAAAATTCAAATGCCTGAAAATTTTAAAAATAAGCGTTATTTAATAAGGGCTATAGAAAAAAGCGTAAGCGTAAAGAGAGAAGATTGTAAAAAAGTCAACAAATATAACACTATTGTTGTAGGAATAACAACGCCGCGCAATGAATTGAGGCAAAGAATTTTTCAAAGAAATGAACTATTTTTTAGTTCAGGTATTATTGAAGAATTTAAAAAAAATGAACAGAAATACGGAATGGATTCGGAAGCAGCAACAGCAAACGCCTATCCACTTGTACAAAAATATTTAGCAGGTGAATTAACGCAGCGGGGGTTGATTGAAAAAATGAGTGTTCGCGATTGGAGATTGGCTAAGCGTCAAATAACCTTCATTAAGAGGAATAAAGATATAATTTGGCTTAATTTGAAAGATGCTGAACAATTTATTATTTCGAAAATTAAAAAATGAACAAAAAAATTATAAAAGGCTAGTTGATTTTTAAAAAGTGTGGTAAAATATAGATATGGAACAGAGTATTAATGCACTATTTGGTTCAAAAACTAGAGCTAAGCTTTTAAACTTGTTTTTTAATAAGCCAGATGAAAAATTTTATGTTCGAGAAATTTCTAGAATAATTGATGAGCAAGTTAATTCTGTTCGAAGGGAGCTAACAAATCTCGAAGGCGTTGGTGTTGTGAAAAGTTCTACAGAGGATCGAAAGATTTTTTATAGAGCAAACCAGCGATTTAAATATTATTTGCCTTTAAGAGTTATTTTTGCAGGGGTTCAATTCTCAGAGAGAGAACACGATGTTAAAAATACGACAGTGTCGGATGGCTGGCAAAATAAAATTTCTAACGTAAAAAATTCTTTAGACCTGCTTATACTATTCGGTGTATTCACTGACGATGAAACATCAGATATAGATCTATTGATTGTGGGTAATAATTTAAATGGCTCCTTATCTAAATGGGCTGCAGACCTTGAAAAACAAGAGGGCCGAGAACTAAACTATATGATTCTATCGATGGAAGATTTTTATTATAGATATACGACTCAAGATACTTTTGTGAAACAATTGTTCAAGGGTAAGTATAATATAGTTTTCGATAAAGAAAATCTTCTTGAAAAATTATAGAAAGTGAGAGAAAATGTTTGATATTGAATATAAGGGTGGAAATACTGTTGTAATTTCAACGAAAAAATCTTCACTAGTAACTGATCCGAAAATGTCAGTTAACGGGGAGAAGGATATCGTTATTAAAGATGGAGTAGAGCTGGTTACTGAAGAGCGATTTGCAACTCGTAACGATAACTATAAGTTAACAATTAGCTACCCGGGTAATTATGAAGTTTCAGACTTTACGATTGCGGGATATCCTGAAAAACGACACATAGATGGTGATTCTGAAGGTAAAAAATCAGTAATATATAGTATTGATATTTCAGGGGTTAAGATTGGACTTCTAGGAAATATTGGCCCTAATATCTCAGACGATCAACTTGAGAATCTAGGGGTGCTTGATGTTTTAATTTTGCCTATTGGTGGCGGGGGGTATACACTTGATGCAACATCGGCTGCAAGTATTGCTAGGAGGTCTGATGCAAAAGTTATTATTCCTGTGCATTATTCTGATGATGGAATAAAATATGAAGTTCCGCAATCTGATTTCTCTCTGTTTGCGAAAGAACTCGGATCTGAAGTTGAGAAAACTTCGAAATATAAGGTTAAATCTGCAGCAACTCTGCCAGAGAAAATGACAATTATACAAATTGAACGAACAAAATAAAAAAGAGGTTTAATAGCCTCTTTTTTATTGATTTAAAAAAGAAAAACCCACAAAGTGGGGAATTCTTTTTTTGAGAAAAATATTATAAAATACCTTTTTTCTTCAAAGTTCGGATAGCTGCGGTGCTCAAGTTTAGTCGAACTTTTTTACCATCAACAATGATAGTTTTCTTTTGAATGTTTGGCTTAAAAGTTCGTTTTGTGCGTCGCAATGAAAAGCTAACGTTGTTTCCGTGTTGCTTTCCTTTTCCTGTTAAATCACATACTGCCATTTTAACTCTCTTTACTTTAATATTTACAATCTGTTCCATTATAGCGTATTTTTGAAAAAAGGTCAAGTGGTGTATAATAGATATATGGTTTTTACAATTATTATTTCGTTGATTTCGATTTTGATCGCAATGATTGTTCATGAATTTTCGCATGGTTTTATTGCATATTTGCTAGGTGATGAGACAGCTAAAAAGGACGGTCGGTTAACTCTAAACCCTTTAGCACATATGGATCCATATATTAGTGTAGCTTTGCCGATTCTATGCGTATTCTCAAACCTTCCTGTAATTGGGGGCGCTAAGCCGGTTCCTGTTGATTTTGAAGAGCTTAAATGGAAAAAATGGGGAATGGCCTTAGTTGCGTTTGCAGGACCACTCTCTAACTTTATTCTGGCTTTTTTGGCATATGCAATAATGCATGCTTTTAACGTTTCTTATGGCGATTTAGCTACAGGATTTTCTGTATTTGTTAAAATTAATCTTAGTCTTGCAATCTTCAATCTAATTCCAATTCCGCCACTTGATGGCTCACGAATCTTATATCCAATCGCACCAGAATTTGTTCAAGATTTTTTTGATAAACTTGAATCTTATGGACCGATTTTTATTCTCATGATAATGTTTCTGTTTTCGACAGTCATTTCAAGCTATATTAGTTTATGTATGAGTTTTACTCTTGAAGGGTTTGCGGTTCTTTTAAGATTTTTTGGCTTGTAGGATGAAAAAGTACTAGATTTTTTATATATAAGTTGGTATAATTAAGTTAGGCCCTACTAACGTATGATTTTTCCTGAATAATCATTGATAGAGGAACTCCAAACGATGGTCTATTATCGTGGTAATAGGCTGAGGAGGTATCCACCGTATAATCTTATGCGGGGAAAATATCAAAGTTAGTGGGGCTTTTTATATTGTCTAAAATTTGATATAATAGTGATAGCTTGTTAAATGGTCGCTAATTGAAAAAATTAGAGGAAAGTCCGGGCAGTATAGAGCAAGACAGTTGCTAACGGCAACCGAGGGAAACCTTAGGGAAAGTGCCACAGAAACGATACCGCCTGAAAAGGTAAGGGTGAAAGGAGTGAGGTAAGAGCTCACAGTCGCTCACGGTGACGTGAAGCGAGAGGTAAACCCTGTCTACTGCAAGGAGAATTATAAAATATGGTTGCTCGCCATAATTCGATAACCGCTTGATTTAAGGAGTAATTCTTAAACTAGATAGATGACCATTCACGACAGAACCCGGCTTACAGACAAGCTTTTAATGAAAATAATAAAAAACACACCTCTTTCGAAAGTGTGTTTTTATTTATTTTGAAAATTATTTTACTGATTCAACAATCTTCGCAAAAGCTTTAGGTTCACTTACTGCTAATTCTGCAAGAACTTTTCGATCTAACTCGATATTCTTTGCTTTTAGACCGGAAATAAGTTTACCATAAGTTGTTCCGTTTTCGCGTGCAGCGATATTGATTCGAGTAATCCAGAGAGCTCGAAGATCGCGTTTGCGATTTCGGCGGTCGCGGTATGCATATTGCAATGAGCGAATCACGCCTTGTTTAGCTAAACGATATGAACGTGTTCGTGCATGTTGCATTCCTTTAGCTGCTTTTAGGATTTTCTTATGCTTTGCTCGTGCTGTTACACCTCGTTTTACTCGCATATTATTTTACTCCCAATGCTCGTTTAATATTTTTAGCCATTACACCTTCAACGGTTGCAGTGGTGTTTATTCGGCGTTTTCGACTCTTGCTCTTTTTTGAATGCATGTGGTTCTTATTGGCGGGACGGGGTACTACTTTGCCGCTTCCAG
>JABCOZ020000018.1 GCA_013333405.2 Candidatus Saccharimonadota bacterium
AAAATCTTTTGAAAAACTCTTAGTTTCTTCTTGAAGTTCATCAAATTGAGCCAATCCAGATATTAGAACAATTTGAGAATGTTTCGAAAGTTCCTCTCCCTTTGCAACAATTGCATTATTAAGCCGAGCCGCGCCAAGACCGCCACCAGTAATTAAAACAAGAGGTTCGTCTTTCGAAAACCCGAGTTCAAGCTTAAAATTATCTCGTTCTTTTTTGCTATATTTTTTAAAATTTTCAAGCACCGGAATACCAACATATCTTGAATTTTTTTTAGGATAATTATAAAATTCAAGCGGTGCGCCAGTCGCAATTCTTTTTGCAAATCTCGAGATTATCCTATTTGCTAGACCTGGGTGTGCATCAGAATCATGAATAACAATTGGAACTCTCAGCGCCCACGCTGCCAATCCAGCTGGAACGCAGACAAACCCACCTTTACAAAAAATAACATCTGGACGGTTAACAACTAATTTTGTAAAAGCCTGAAAAATACCTGCAATATTCTTAAAGATATCTATAAAATTCCCAAAAACAACACCTGGAACCATGAAATGTTGCCAAAAAGTTAGGTGGTTATAGCGGCGAAATTTTCCACTTGAAATTTTCGAAACCTTAACACTTTCACCGAAAGAGTCAGCCATTATTTTTTTAGCTTGTGGTGCAAATTTTTTATCGCACCAAAAATACAACTCAGTATCAGGTTTTTTCTTTAATATCTCTTTAAAAACTGCTACTACGGGCACCACGTGACCGCCCGACCCGCCGCCGATTGCTAGTATTTTCATAGATTTCCTCCTTAAAATCTTCAACTTGTTTAAACGATGTGTAATTTGAAATATTGAAAACAATTCCGAGAACACCCAAGATCACAACCAGACTGGTTCCTCCGTAAGAAATTAATGGAATTGTAATTCCTTTTAGTGGGAAAAGTCCAACCATCGCCGCCACATTAATTACTGTCTGTGAAGTTATCCACCCAGTAACCCCAGCGACAAAAAGTCTACTTGCAGGGTTTTCCATTCTCGAAATAACTTTAAGAAGTTGATATATTAGCCCAAAATAAATTGCCAATATTCCAACTAACCCCACAAAACCAAACATCTCACCCATCACTGCAAAAATTGAGTCATTAATGGTTTCAGGTAAATATCCTGCAGACTGAACTGAATTTCCAATTCCTAAGCCTAAAATTCCACCTGAACCAATTGCGAGCTTAGCATTACAGATATGATATTGATCTTTTCCACTTTCCGTTAAGATATTACTACAATCACCTTTCGAAAATGTTAAAATACGCGAAATTCGGTGTGGTTCAAAAACAATCAATAAAACAACTCCAGCTAAAACCACCAAACCCACGGGAACACGCTTATCTGACTTCATGCCAGCAATAACAAACTGAAAAGCTATCGCAATAATAATCGTAGTCGCTGTCCCAAGATCCTTTTGAAAACCAGCTACAACCAACAACACTGCAATAATAATAACACCTGCAGGCAAAATAGTTTCCTTATAACTATTGATTTTACCCTTAGAAGCCTGCGCGCCAAGAAATGTTGAAAGCAACAATATTGCACCAATTTTCAAAAATTCAGCCTGCTGGAAGCTAAACCCAGAAAAACCAAACCAACGACAAGCACCATTTTCACAAATTACTGGTGGTAAGTTGAACATTGCTAATCCCGCAAGAACAACGCACAAAATTAAAGAAAATACAAAAATCTGCGAAGATCTCGAAAAAATCCAGTTTAACGGGATTGCTTTCATTCCAAAAAAGAATAAAAGCCCGATAACAATATACGTAAGATGTCGCCAGAAAAAGTAGTAGTCATCATAATTTGTGCCCTTGGCAATATTGAGAGAGTTCGCTCTTTGCGGGCTCAATGAAAACATCACGACGAGTCCAATCAAAAGCAACAAACCAATAAATAAGAATAATATATAGTTTGCTCGGTGTTTTCGAATCTTCTCGAAACCTTCAAGGTTTAAGCGTTTTTTATTATCAGCCTTAACACTTTCACGAATTCGAACACAAGGGTTTATAATGAAAATTATAATTGACGACCTTACTAAAAACCAAACTCTTTCCAGCAAGCTGCCAAACTGCCCCTTTAAAAAATCCTGAATAACAGCCATAAAACTATCATTCTTTAAATCACCATCAAAGAAACTATTTTTCTGAATAGTTCTTTTTTGACTACTTAGGTTGTTTCGGCGCGGCGAATCCGAAACTGCCAGACGTCCAGGATTACGCCTAGCACTATCGCGCACAGGTTGCCTTCTTCGAGTTTCCATTACAGGATTTTATGCTCTGCCAGCGCCAAAATTATGCCAACGAATGCTGTAACCATTCCGATAATCCAAAATCGCATTGTAATTTTAGTCTCTTCCCAGCCTGTTGCTTCGAGATGGTGATGTATTGGCGCTGAGATAAACACTTTACGCTTAAAAACTTTTTTCGAAAAAATTTGAATAGCGCTCGAACCAGCTTCAATTACAAAAATTAATCCAATCACAGGTAAAAGAAGAAGTGAGTTAGTTAGCATTGCTACAACGCCAAGAGATGTTCCCCAAGCGAAAGATCCAACGTCACCCATAAAGAAACGAGCTGGATATACATTAAACCATAGATATGCAAGCAGTGCTCCAAGAACAGTAAAACAGAAGGCTGCTAGATTATGTTGATTTTGCACGAGAGCGATGATTCCAAAAGCACCAAAGGCTGCGCTTAATAATCCGCCAGCTAGACCATCAAGACCATCAGAAATATTTACCGCATTACTTGTCGCTACGATGGCAAAAATAAACAACGGAACCATCCAGTAACCAATTTCAAAGTTACCGATGAATGGAATCATGACAGTTGTAAAATGAAGCTTAATTGCGAAAAACCATGCCAAAAAACCAGAAAGTGCAATAATCATCGCAAATTTCACAGGAGCACGAAGCCCGGCATCTTTACGATTCGAACCCCATACATTCAGAATATCATCAATCAAACCAATAGCCGCACCACCAGCAAGGCCAGCCAGAGGAAGCCAAGTTTGCTCTCGTTTTAAATTCAACAGAACGGAAAGAGTCACGGCTGCAACCACGCCAACAACTCCTGCCATAGTTGGAATGTTTCGTGCAATTTTTTTAGCATGCAATTTGTTTACAACCGTTAGAGCTTCACCCGTGACCGATGCGGTCTTTTGCTTCTTCCAGAATTTATACTTATAGGCAACAAAAGTATAAATTGGCGTCAAGCACATTGCTAAAATGAACCCAGCAAGGCTGAATAGTGCAGAAATAATTAGTTGATTTGTAATATTTAACATATTCCCTCTTTAATTTTTTGGTTTAACTTCTAGATAATTTAACAGCCAGTTTGAGATTTCAGTGAAAATCGGTGCAGCATCTTTCGAACCCTGCAAATTCTGATTTTCACCCCAAACCGCTACCATTATAACATATTCAGCCTGATCTCCGCCACCAAAACCAACATAACTACCAATCGTCTGAAAATCAACATATTTTCCACCAACAATCGTCTGACTGGTTCCAGTTTTTCCACCAATTTGATAGCCAGATGGATCTTTTGCACCACCAACCTTTCGGACACCTTCTAGAACCTGTTTCATCTGTTCACTGGTTTCTTTCGAAATTACCGCTTCTTTATTGATCTTAGGTTCTTTTTTCGAAATCTTTCCGTTTTCATCAACCATCCCTTCAATTATGCTTGGCGTATACAAAGTTCCGCCATTAACTAATGAAGAGAAAGCATTTGCAGTTTGAATCATTGTTGTAGTCATACCTTGACCAAAAGTCATGTTGGAGTAGCGGACTGCATTTCCTTCAGCATTTTTTGGTGAAACCAGAGAACCTTGGCTTTCAAGAATTTCAATTCCAGTTTCCTGCCCAAGCCCGAAGCGGTCATGAAAATAATCATAAATCTTGTTTCGAGCCGCCGAATTAAGACTTCCTCCGCCGAGAAGCTTTCCAATAGTTACCATTCCAGTATTTAATGAGTAATCCATTGCAGTCTGAAAAGTGATTGAACCAGTATGTCCCAAAACCGCATTTCGAATCGTAATATCTTCGATTTGAATCGAGTCAGTATTATTGTATCGAGTTGAAGGGATTACAACACCCTCGTTAAGTCCCGTAGCCATTGTGAAAGATTTTATGACTGAGCCATTTTCATAAGCCATTGTTGCGGTATTGTTATTATAAACTGAACCATTCTCAACCTTGCCGTAATTTGCTGGGTCGTAAGTTGGGTAATTCGCCATAGCCATAATTTTGCCATTTTTTGGATTCATAACCAAAACTGAGCCATTTTTCATACCTTTTGACTCCATTTGCGATTTTAAAACCTTTTCAACGCGAGCCTGAATGTTGCGATCGATCGATAATACAATATTTTTTCCATTGACGGCTGGTTTTTCGATATTTTCACTTCCAACTTCAATAACCTGATTGAATGCATCCGTTGTAATTTTTTTATAACCATCAGTTCCCGTCAATTCTTTATTCATTGCTTGTTCGATACCGTAGTTTCCACCGTTATCATTCACAAAACCTAGAATCTGCGCGCCTAAATTACCTTCCGGATAAACCCTTCTCGCTTCAGCCGTGAAACCAATTCCGTGGAACTTTTTTTCACGAATCGCATTAGCTTGTTTTAATGAAAGTTTCGTTCCGACGACTTGATATCTCGTATCTGTTTTTTCGAAAAGTTTCTCGAAATCATTTTTTAGATTTCCGCCAGCAACTTTTCTAAATTCTGAAATAATTTCACTTTTCTTTACTTTTTTTGAATTTGCAATTTCTTGTGGATCAATCCAAAGAGTATAAACAGTTTCATTCAAGACTATTTTGGTGAGTTTTTTACCATCCATTGCATAAATTAAGCCGCGTTGAGCTTTAATTTCGAATTGTTTTCTCTGACCTTTATCGGCACGAGCGCGATAATCTGCACTTTCAATAACTTGCAAGAAAAAAAGCCGAACCACAATTACCGCAAAAACTCCTAAAATTGAGATTGCAAGATAACCTGTTCGACTTTTATTCTTAAAACCTAAAATCATATATTTATATTTTATCACACTTTTTGTGATTTTTCGAAAAAAGCTTAAACTTATTTTGCGTAAGAAACTGACGCCGGAGTTGTCATTTTCTTTGCAACTTCGCTATTTTCAATATTCGAAAGTGCTGTAAGTCGTGCATTTTCAACTTCTAAATCAGCTTTTTTAATTTCTAAATCTGAAATTTTCGAATCAATTTGTTGAATTTCATTGCCATAAAGTGCAGGTTTAGAAGAATTCATTAAGAAGATAATTCCAAGAACCGCAATCAAAATACCAAGCATCAAAAATTGCGTTACCACACCAAGTTTTGCTGTTGGCTGAAAAATAGCGATGTTGTTATTTCTTCCATATGACCGCGATGAAACTTGAGTTTGACGACGGCGACTAACATAATTTGTGTTTGTTTTATACATTGGTTTTTGTTGCGTTATTTTTAATATTCAATAAAATAAAGCACCGAACCAGTCTTGGCTGGTGCTTTAAGTTTTAGTTTTTGTTTCAAATTTTTGTTTTTGTTTTTTCGAAAGCTTTAAATACTATCGAAAATTAACTTTTACGCGAGCTTGTTCGTTAGCGTAGCTTACTTTGATTGTTTTTGGCATCTCGCCTCCTTTTGTTTTTTATTTTCTAATGCTCACTCGCAGTTTTGCGCTACGGGCTCGCGGATTATTAGCGTCTTCTTTCGCGCCATCAAGCGGTTTTTTAGTAATAATTTGAAATTTCGATTCCAAACCTTTTTTCGAATCTTCTTTAAAATAATTCTTCACAAGTTTATCTTCAAGGCTATGAAAAGTGATAATTCCAACTCTTCCGCCATGATTTAAAAGTTTCGGAATCAATCCTAAAACTTCTTCAACCTGTTGAAGTTCATTATTTACTGCGATTCGAATCGCCTGAAAAGTGCGCGTTGCGGGATGTGTTTTTTGCCATCCGCCTTTATGCACGCTTAAAATTAAATCAGCTAATTGTGTTGTGGTCTCAATTCTCTGCTTTTTTCGAACTTCTATTATTTTCGAAACAATTCTTTCAGCAAACCCGCGTTTCTCTTCGCCAAATTCAATTAAAATTTGCATTAACTCACTTTTATTTGCGAAATTAACAATATCCGCTGCCGTTTTTTCTTGAGCAGGATTCATTCGCATATCAAGCGGTCCATCTTTTCGAAAAGAAAATCCCCTTTCGGCAATATCCAACTGAGGTGAAGAAACACCCAAATCCGCCAAAATTATATCGAATTTTCGACCTTCTTTTACCAATTTCTTTGCCGCAGAAAGAAAATCCATATGCAAAAGCTCTACGCCTTCATTTTTAAACCGTTGAAGCGTGCAAATTGCATTTTCATCTCTATCTACCAAAACTGAGTCTTCAAAATTTTTAGTAATATTTAAAAACTCGCCAGCGTGTCCGCCATATCCTGCCGTAAAATCGAGATAACTTTCCCCTTTTTTTGGCTGGATCTGTGCTAAGCTAGCCTGCAATAGAACTGGTATGTGAACTGATTTTTCTGTGTAATTCATAATTTAAAGCCACCTATCTGATGATTAAACTTTTTGTTTTTGTTTATTTTTTGTTTTAAGATTCATTATAAGTTTAGCCTTTTGCTTGGCGTATAGCCAACCATATTGCTGTTTGAGAGACTTATATATGAGGTGGAGTTTTATTTTGGGAGGTTTTAGAATGTACTCCAGCTATTATTTTAACCTGGTTACTGGTATTTGTCCAGCTGTTTAATCACCAGGTAGTTGACCTTAAACTAAAAACTACATCTATTTTAACGTGCTTTTATTTTTGTTTAGTGGTTTTTCTGTTTGTTTCTGTCGTTGCCACTGACTTAAGTTTACCGCGAATTGAAAATTTTCGCAAGACCTATTTTTGACAAACACGCAAATATAGAAATAATTTTTTATATATTTTTCCACAACTTTGTGGAAAAGCAAGCCTTTTAACAGATATTCCCTACTTTTCCACAATGCTTATGTTTAGTTGTTGAAAACTGAATTATCGAGGTAACAATGCGCTAATTAGTGCAGTATCATATTTTGTTGTTGACATTAAAATTAAGTACGTAACAAACACAACAAGGTTAACTGCAAGTGAAAGAACCAAAACTGCACTTCGAAAATCTTGCGTTACTTGGTCAACTACTACTGTTCCATCTTCAGCAATTATAATTCCATTATTTGTAAGCAATGTTTTGGCTTTTTTGATATCCTGCTCTTTTTTCGAAACTTTTGTAGTTTTTTCGGTAACTTTTTTATCTGTATTTTTTTTAGCATTTTTTGTTTCTGTTTGTTTTTTTGTCATTTTTATTCCTTTTTTGTTTATTTGACTTATTTAATCTTAATTGTTTTGTATGTTTATATAATAGCATAAGTTTTTTATAAAGTCAATAGTTTTACGTTAATTTACTTTAAAATATTTCATAATTCCCTGCCAACATTTTGTTCGCTTGACTTTAGCCTATTTTATTTTATTTATTTTTTTGACATTCTTTATTTTTATTGTATTTGTAATAAAACCTTTTTAACACCTTAGAACGCTATTTAAAAGCCGTAAATACGCTCTTTTATGATATGTGTTTTAGGCTGAAATACTGAATTAACTTATGATTCCATTTATGAATATAAAGCAAGCAACTTATTATCGTTCTTTTATTATATTTTATAGGTTTTTATAAGTAAATTAAAAAGACAACCTCGTTTTAGATTGTCTTTTTTAAATTAGCTTTTAGATGTGTGGAGTTGCAGGAATTCCTTCCCCATTCTCCTGCTGGATTAGTGCATTAATTCCATAGAGTTGTTTTTCGTCACCCACTTTAGGTTCTGTGGTAATATTTTTACCCACCTCTAGAGGAAAAATATCTATGTCAGTATCTATACAATATTCATCGCTTCCAGCATGTCCAGTACATTTTACCGCATTATAGTTGTCTTTGAATTTTTTAAGCAATTCTTTGTCGTCTTTTAGCTTGTCAATTTCTGCGGCTAAAGCTGCTTTGTCTTTTTCTGGATCGCCAGTACCCTTGACTTTGATGAAGAGCTTTTTCACGCCAGCAGCCACACTAGCACCTTCCTTTTCTCCATCTTCATTAACCTTAAGGCCTAGAGAAACATCCGCCCCAACCTCATAGTCAGTGTAGCCAGTGGTTTGGCAGGGTTTGCCATTAACTAGGGTTTCGGCGTAAGATAGTTTCGAGAAAGCGTTAATTCCACCGAATGTAGCTGTAGCTAGCATGAAGATTGAAAGAATAATCTTTTTAGATTTCTTGCTTAGCTTTGAAACAATGAGAGTTGTTAGTCCAAGGATTAGAGCTAGAACAAGGATTGTTGTAATAATTCCCGCAGTGTTTTGCACTCCAGTGTTTGGAGCTTGGATGTTTTTTGGAGCTGGTTGAACAGCTACAGTTTCTGTTTTTCCATCTGTTGTTGGAGATGGAGCTGCAGAAACCACATTGTTTTCTGCAGGCTTATCTAGACAGATAAGCTTTTTGAGTTTTAAATCTTGCATTTATTTATTCCACCTTACTTTTTTCCATTACTCTTATGTCTATTTGATTTTATCATTGTTTGGAGAAAAGGTCAATAATTACTGCAAAGAATCTTCACCAAAAAGCTTTTTAATACGCGCCTCGATCGAGCCTTTATGTCGGCCAAGTTCTTTGCTTAATTTTAATATTAACGCTTCATCTATTTTGCCGTTTTCGAAAATCGCTTCTTGAAGACGCGCATCATCGGAAAGCTTCCATGGTCGATACGCATTTGGGAATTCTTCTCGCATTTTTTCTAGTTTTTGCGCCCAGGTTGTTTTTGCCGGAGCCTTTTCAATAATCTCACCCGCCTCGCGCTTTTTGGCGGTTTCTAACAGATGAGCAAAACGTTTCTCCGCCTTTTGACTTTCATTTTTTAGTCGCGTATCAATTTTTTGCGCTTCTTCGCTAACAACTAATGCCATTCGATTTATCCCAATTAAATATAACCTATCTAACGATCGAACTCGTGAAAGAGCCACATAACCCATTCCTTCAGCAAAAGCTTTTCGAAGGTCAATTCGCGCAGCATCAAGGGTCATTCCTTGACTTTTATGAACCGTAATTGCATATGCCAGCCGTAGTGGAATTTGCATAATACTTGCTCGTTTTCTTTCACCGTCGCGCATCTCCCAGGTATCTGGAACCATTGTAACGACTTTTCCGTTTTGAAATTGCACAATCGGATAATCTGTTAAAGTTTCGAAATCAATCACCTCGCCAATTGAGCCATTTACATATTGACGATTTTGCGCATTTTTTACAGCCATAACTAAAGCACCCTTTTTAAGCCGCAAAAGCTCTGGCGCAAGAACTGATTTTTGTAAAGTTTCAACATAATTTTTTGCGCCCGTTGTGGTTTGAGCAAAATGAAATTCTTTACCCTCAAGTTCGGCAAGTTTTTGCTCGTTGATTTTATCGACATCAATATTCGTAGTGTGAAGTTCGGTTAGGTTTTTCGAAAAATCTTCATTTTCGAATTCTGGCTCAGCATCAACACGATTAAGCAAGCTTTCAGCGTGTTTTCGGCGCAAATCATCCACCCGAAGTGCGTTTAAAATTTCAGTCAACTCGCTATCTTTCTGGCGATAATTCTCCTCAAGATAACAAACCGTAAAATCCGCTAGACGCCAAGCTTCAGAATGAATCGCAAAACCACCGGTTCGACTACCATTTCGATTAATTGGCGGTAGCTGAAAAAAATCGCCACACAAAATTACTTGAATTCCACCAAAAGGTTTGTCATTTTGGCGAATTGTGCGACAAATTTCTTCAACCATATCAAGCCGAAAATCATGCAACATTGAAATTTCATCAATCACTAGAATATCAGTATTTTTAATGATTTCCGCACGATTTTTAGGGATTTTTTCGAAAAACTTCTTAGAAAGATAATCGTAAATACCAATTCCGCTCCAAGCGTGAATTGTGTTTCCACCAAGATGAGTTGCCGCCAAACCAGTAGTGGCTGTGACACTAACTTTTTTTCCAGAATTTTTTGCAAGCTTAATAAACTGGTTAAGCGTGAAGGTTTTTCCACTTCCCGCCGCTCCAGTTAAAAAGACGTTCTCGCCCGAAAGCATAATTTCTAAAGCTAGCGCTTGTTTCATTTTCGAAGACTATTCGCTCCCAATCATTCGTGGTGGTTCACCCTCTGGCTCATCAAGCAATTTTTTGCTTTTAATTTCGTATCGACGACCCGTAATTTCACTCATAATATAATCTTCATTAATCAGATTCACGAACATATCCAAATCGTTGCCATCCATGATAATAATCGCACCGTTGTCGTCTGTCATAAGTTCGAGCTGCATTTCATCGGCATATTCAACCACTTTTTCTTGTGAAATTTCACCAATTTCATCCATTTTTTGTAGTTTTGTTGCGGCTTTTTTATGATCACGAACTAAGGTTTGCAAATCTAAACCGTCTGGAAAACTCAGTTTGTATTTTCGTTCAATTTCAAGCACTTTTTGATCAGCCAAAACTTGTTTCTTGTAATCATAATTGAAGAGTTTTTCGAATTTACTTTGGTTAAAAATAAAAATGTCGTTATTTACAATTAAAACTTGGTTATCTGGCTGGATTTTTAAACCAAATTCAGGTTCGAAAGCGCCAAATTTACCGTTTCGAAATTCCCAAGCTGTTGCACCGCGCAAAACTTGCCCTTGCATAATTTGTTTGGCAACATAAAACTTTTCACCTTTCGAGTTCGTGAAACGCGCCAAAATTCCTTTAATCCGCTTAAAGTCATGCTCATTTTCATTAAATTCAGGAATGTCAGAATATTGCGTCTCAATCACATTCAAAAGCGCATCCGCATGTTGAACTTTTTTCAACTCAGTTTTTAAAAGCACATCTTTACTTGCTCCACCATCAGTTTCGTAATTACGCACACTCAAGCCAGTGCCCGCCCCCATATTTACGAAATTGATCATGTCATATAAAAATAGTGGCTTAATTTGTGAGTTTAATTCGCCCGCAAAACTTGTAGTGAAAGGAGCGAAATTTTTATTAAAAAGGAAAAACTCGACATCAAGCTCGCCCTTAATTCCATCTGTTAAATTCGCCCATTGAAAAATATCAGTTGATTCGTCTTTTTCTGAAGAAGATTCAACCTCGTGGTTTTTTTCTTCTGTTTCGTATTGTTTGTTTTCGGTATTTTCTGAATATTCAGTTCTAATTTCATCTTCCATGTATTATATTATAGCATAAACGCAAAATAAAAATAACACCTTTTGGTGCTATTTTTAGTAGTCAATAAAACTTATAAATAATCTACTATTACAACTCAAATTCCTATTTTAGTTTTAAAGTTAGCAACAACCTGATATATTTATTTCTCATCATCCTGCTTAGGAGACTTTATAGAGCTAGGGTTTCGACGTAAGGTAGTTTCGAGAGAAATCGTTACCTTGAAATAATGAGAGTTGTTAGTCCAAGGATTGGGGATAGAATATTAGAGGGGGTCGATATGTTTTTACTTTGATTTTAAACTTATTTTATGTTATAATTTTAAAATGAAAATTGCAATTTTAGGGCGACAACCAAGCATTGGAATTGCCGAACTCGAAAGTGTTTTTGGCGGAGAAAAAATTCGTGTGCTTGGTGATTACGCCTGTCTTATCGAAACCGAAAAACTTAATGTTTCACATTTTGGTTCAATCTTAAAAACCGGCCAAGTAGCTTTCGAAATTAACTCAACAGATTGGCGAGAAGTTTCAAAAAAGATGACTAAAATTTTTGAACAAGATTTTTCAAACTTTGAAGGAAAAATTACTCTTGGAATCTCTACTTATGGCCTAAAACTTCGCCCAAATGAACTTTCAAAAACGAGCTCGGTTATTAAGCAGAAACTTAAAAATCATGACGTTTCTGTGCGAATTATTCCTTCAAAACAATTAGCGCTTTCAACCGCAATTTCACACAATAACAAACTTGGCTTGAGTGAAAAAAAGATTGAAATTTTAGCAGTTCGTGGCGGTAAAAAAACAATTATCGCCTTAAGTGAAGGTGCACAGAATATCACAAGCTATGCTAAACGCGACCAAAATAGACCAAAGCGTGATGCTTTTGTAGGAATGCTACCACCAAAACTGGCTCAAACAATGATTAACTTTGGTGCTGGTAAAAATCAGCCCCAAATTAAAGCTTTTTTGGGTGAAAAAACTTTCGAAAACCCTAAAATCCTTGATCCATTTTGTGGAACAGGCACAGTTCTTCAAGAAGCACTTTTAAAAGGTTTTGGAGTTAACGGAACAGATTTAAGTGAAAAAATGATAGAATTTTCGAAAGAAAACAGCGAGTGGTTTTTGCAAGAATTTAAACCGCACGGCAAACTTGGCGAAATTTATCAAGCTGATGCAACGGATGAAAAATGGGCTTTTGCCGACACCCTTTCAACTGTTGTTTGCGAAACTTATCTAGGACAGCCATTCTCCGCTCCGCCTTCACCAAAAAAATTAACAGAAGTTCGTGAAAATTGTAATCGTATAATTTCAAATTTTTTGAAAAATCTTGCTTCACAAATTCCAGCCGGAACCCAGATTTGCATTGCCATTCCTGCCTGGAAAACACAAAATGGCCATTTTTCACATCTTCCACTTGTTGACTTTTTAAATGAGCTAGGGTATAATAGAAAAGAATTTATGCGCGTTAAACCACAAGATTTAATATATTATCGCGAAAATCAAGTTGTGGCGCGTGAATTATTAGTACTAATAAGGAGTAAAAATGTCACACGTTAAATCGGGTGGTTCAAGTAAGAACATCCACAATAACGCCGGTCAACGCCTTGGTGTTAAACGATTTGGTGGCCAAAAAGTTAACGAGGGTGAAGTTCTCGTTCGACAAACTGGTGCAACTAAATTGGCTGGTGAAGGAACTTACATGAGCCGAAATTTCACGATTCATGCCAAACAAGACGGTGTTGTGAAATTTAAACAAATCCAAAAACGCAAATTTACTGGCAAGACTGAACGACGCACAGTTGTAGAAGTTGTAGCTGCGTAATTTGCAATAAAAAATGAGTCTTTCGTATCGATCGACTCATTTTTATTTATTATTTATTATCTAATAGCTTTCATCAAGACCTAGATGCTCACGAATTTTTTCGATTACATCAGAAATAACAACTTGAGATTTCACAAGATAATCATCAACGCCCAACTCTTCAGCACGTTTTCTATCACTCTCTTGACTTAGAGCCGTAAGCATAATAATTTGAAGGTTCATTGTTTCTGGCGTATTTCGTAAAATATCCAAAACATCAAAACCAGATATTTTTGGCATCATCGCATCGAGTAGAATTAAATCTGGACGATATTTAAGGGCAGCTGTTAGAGCCTGTTCACCATCATGTACTTCCACAACTTCAAATTCCTCCATCTCAAGCCTTGCCCGATATACACTAGCCAAAACTTCATCATCCTCAACTAATAAAATCTTCTTTTTCGCTTCCATTCTCCTCCTAATTAAATATCTCTAACGCCTTACTTTTCTGAATGTCATTTAATAAATAACTTTCACCTTGTGGGATTTTTACTTCAATATCTGGCAATATTCCGTTATTCGAAATATTTTTTCCACTTGGCGTAAACCATTTTGCGATCGTAACTTTCAATAAAGCGTCATTAGGCATATTAATCGTCGTTTGAACACTTCCTTTGCCGTAAGATTTTTCACCAACAATTTGAGCGGCTCTATGTTCTTTTAAAGCACCTGCAACAATTTCGCTTGCGCTCGCCGAAGATCCATCAAGTAAAATTACAGTCTTAGCACCTTTCAAAGGATTATCGCCAGTCGCCCGAATCTCCTCAACCGTTTTTGAACCAGCTTTCTCACTCACAATTAGAGCATTCTTCTCAAGCCACAAGCTTGCAACGGTTTTTGCCGCTTGGACATACCCCCCGCCATTTCCGCGCAGATCCAAAATAACTTTCGAAATTCCCTCATTTTTAATTTCTTCAGCATACTTTTTCGCCAAAGCACCAGTTTCATTATCGAATCGATAAATTGAAAGTGTTGCGACACCGTCTTTCTTCGTGAGTTCTACACTTGGATTTTCAATTTTCGCACGAGTTACCGAAAATTCCTTCTTTTCATTACCACGGATTACACTAATTTTCACGGTTGTTCCAGCATCTCCACGAATTTTTTTGCTAATTTCAGAAGTATTTTCTTTCGAAACATCTTCACCGTTAACTTTCGAAATCACATCACCAGCTAAAATTCCCGCACTTTCAGCTGGATTTTTTGCCAAAACTCGCACAACCTTGACAAACTCACCGTCTTTTGCGAGCTCAACGCCAATTCCTGTTCCAACGTCGCCACTTAAGCTCTTATTGAATTCTTCGGCCTCTTTAGAAGTCATATACTCTGTATATTTATCCCCCACCGCTTCAACTAAACCTTTTGAAGCACCATCGATAATTTTTTGTTTATCAATTTCACCATCAAAATTTGAGGCTAAAGCTTGATAAGTTTTTTCAACATTCGAAAAATCTATTCTTTCAACCTTTTTCAACCCAAAAACTGGTGCAATTAAATTTCTAATATCATCTATTCTTGATCCACCCGCAAAGCCTAAAACCAGCATAAAAACTGAAACCAAAACAAGCGTCGAGCGTTCAACTTTTTTACCTCTATTCATAAATTCCATTATATCACAAAAGCACAAGCATAACAAAAAAATAGGCCCCGAAAGATAAGTTTAATATTCATCACTCTAAAATAATCTGGATTTGCACTATTTTTGTGATATTTTTACCAAACTTTCTCTTTTCTTTACTATTGCAACAAGATGATTATATTGTAAAAGAAATTTTAGACAAAATAAAAGACCCAATTTTTGGGTCGCAAATACTATTAATAGCTTTTTATGGTTATATTTTTTTCTTCCCATTCTATTGCCTCTTCTTGAACTTTAAAGGCGAAAGATTCTCTATCTTCTGTGCCCATATTTCTTATTTCATTGCTTTTCGCAAAAAATATCTCTGTATATCAGCCGGGTAAAGAGCGCTCGCTATTATTCGCAATAACTCCTTATTGTCTTCCATCATTCTTTTATTAACTTCAGCAATGGTTAAAGTGTTTCTTTCTGACATTTTAAAGTCCCCTCCTGTTTCTATAAGTACCTATTCATGAAAAAGATTTATATCATCACGAATAACTCTCAAATTATAACCCAATTGCTAAATAATTTCAAGCAAATAATAAAAAGCGAGCCAGATAAACTGACTCGCTAAATATTAATCAAAATATACATATGTATCGTAAGTGCTTGCTGGAACTGTCATTGTTGAGAATTGACCCCACCTACCATTAACAAAGTAATTATACTGCGAAATCGTAACCATATTACCATTCACAGCCTCAACCCAAACAATGTGGCCATATTGACCGCCGCTCATCACGCCGAATGATCCAACTTTTGGAGTATTTCCAGTTCGAAAACCTGCTCGCCGTGCACTGGCTGGAACATCTTTAGCGTTACCCCAATATGCAGCATTAATTCCTTTTGTTGCGCGCAATTTCCATGCAACATAGCTCACGCACTGGCGACAGCCATAACCATAACCATCTGTCCCATTTCCATCTGCGCCACCATGACTCACAGCATTTGTGTCGACAAAACAATTCGAGTCATTCCAAGGATAATTGCTTGTTCCAGCTATAGCTTGCGGAAGCGCTCCTCCACCAGCTGCCCGAGCAGCACGTAAAATTTGAGCTTGGATTATATCCTGTTGTTGCTTTTGAAGAGCTGCCTTTTGCGAGTCTCGCTCATTTGCATATTTCGCATACTCAGCTTCATCATTTTTAGTTTGAGCAATCAATTCATTTTGCTGACGAATCTTTTCTTGAAGAGCAGATTCAGCTTGCTGCTGGTTAGTTAATGCAATCTTCACTTCATCTCGTTGCTTTTCAAGTTCAGCTTTTACCCTCTTAATACTGTCAACCTTTTCGACTAGCTGGCTTTTAACTGCACTCTGATATTCAAAATTATCAAGAGCTTTCGAAAGATTATTACTTCCCGCAATTCGCTCAATAGGTGTTATGTCATCTTCAAGTGACATTGCTGCCAAAATAGAACCTAAAGCATTTCGATTTCGTTCAATACTTTCTTCGTTACTCTTTATATCAAGTTGCAATTTTTCGAACTGTTTTTGATACATAGAAATCCGTGATTGAATTATGGATTTTTCATTTTCTATGCCATTAAGTTCATTTTGAAGTGTTTGAGCTTTATTTCGAAGGTCACTTGCACGAGATTTAGCGCCGCTGATTTGGGATTCAAGTGCTTTAATTTCTTTATCAAGTTGCTCAACGCTCTTTTCAGCTTCAGCATTTTTTGGCAAAAGTGCAACAATACCCGCAGCAATAACACCAAGCGAGATTATACCGTTTATAACTAAATTCGTTTTCTTAATCTTTTTCATAATTGTTTTTTATTTTAA